>JAUXDG010000081.1 GCA_030618475.1 Gammaproteobacteria bacterium
GAATTTGAGCCGTCCACCGTCATCCAGCACCAGCGTATCCCCGCCCCAGGTCGGGTCCCAGTCATCTTCTGAATTGAAGTAAAACAGCTGGGAGCCATGCTCGCGCACGGAATCCGTGTGCGGCGATACTGAGCAGCCATTCGGGGTGTAATGCCAGTGGAAGCGCAGGTTGATTTTTCTTGCACCAAACAGTCGCGCCAGGGTATTGCGATAGCGGTCGCTGCACAATTCAGCGATGAACTCCTTCCACGGCGCCGGTACCGGTGCGTTCGTTGTGTACTCGAGTGAGTAGCGGTCGTGGGGCTTCTGCCCGGCGATGCGTTCATAGCCGAATTTCTTCTCGAACAGAGCTTGATCCGGCATGTTGTGCAGCAGGCGCTCAAAGCCCTCATCGGTGAGCAGGCCCTGGGGATTGACCCAGGGGTAGGGTTTTGTGGTAAGAAATTCGGCGGCGTCGAGCGCCTCCAGTTTGTCGAAATCGAGGTATTGGGTCATCTTCGCTCACGCTGCCAGTGGTGGCGCACGTTCCACGAGCTCCAAGGCATCGTGACGCACGTGGTTCTGTTCCATCTCGTCACGTACCAGTGACTCGCTGATAACACCGTTCTCCAGGCATTCGCGCACCATTCCGAAAAAGAATTGTTCCTGTTTGGTATCGGGGTGGGCGTGGTAATGGCCCAGGAGACCGTATTCACCAAACACACGGGCACGGATGCGGTTCAGCTTCGCCAGCAGCGGGTGCTTCTTTAACTTGTCGGCCGGTGTGAAGTCGACCGGCAGACCGGTCTTCCAGGGCTGGGTGCGGCGCTTGGTGTTGTGCAGCATCTTGGTTTTTTCGCTCAGCCGGTCGAAATCGTTCCACTCGTCCTCCAGCACGCCTATGTTTTCGGGTGTTTCGTGACGCAGAACGATCCAGTCCTTGTAATCGCGCTTGAACTGGAACAGCTCGTCGAATTCCCGCTCGGGCTCCCAGTGGCGCAGTTTCTCACAGTCCAGCAGCATCACACTGGTGGCGATTTGCCAGGCCTTTTCCTTTTTGTTGGAGCGATGCCGGCCCATCACGCCAGCGCCCTGCATGTCACGGTTAAACAACTCGTAGACATCGCCGACGGCAAAAACGTCCGGGTCGACCACTACCGCCCGACCCTGGTGGCCCATGAGTTTCGGCGGCATGAAGCGTAGCGGGGTAAAGGACTGCAGATCCTTCATGCTCCAGACACGGGTTGTGCCACCGCGCAGAAAAGGCTGGCCCTCTTTTTCGGCGAGGAACGGGAAGTCGCGAACGTGCATGATCTCGACCTCAAAGTCGTCCGGGTGGGCGGAGTTACGCTTCATCGAATAAGCGGATGCCAGGGCACCCAGCCACTGCCGTTCGTTGGATTGAATGTAGACTTTCATTTTCATCAGGCTGTGTCTCCCACGCTCACCTCTATACCAAAATACCCAATGACTCCCAGTCAGCTTATGCTGCTGTGTCAATATCGCACGGTGATCCTAATCAATTCGAGCAGCAGTGATACTGATCTGGATCAATAAACTGCGAAGCTTCCCGAAACTTCACTGTGTGCGCAATTATCAGGTTTGTTGCGCCACTTTTAAACCGGGAGGTTAAAGGGCAGGGAAGTGTACCCGGAAATAGCCGGTTATCCAGGGTTTCCCGGTGCAGGGAAGGTTGGCTTCGCTGACAGATAGACGCCTGCTCGCCGTGGATACCCCGGAAAAAATATAACACTTTGATTGTAATGATGTTTCACTCGTATCTCCCGGTACTCGAGGTGCATCATGAGCATTGTTTGTTTTATATGCGGCGGGCATCAAGGCTATACTAGAGGCTGGTTGGCTCACTGAGTCAGTCCCTGGACAAGCACGTGCTTTGGCAACAGATCAATATTGGTGGCGGGATGCGCAAACTTTGTACTTCTATAGCTGCGACAGTTACGGCGCTTTTTGTGCTGTTAGCGCCGTCTGTCGAGGCTGCCGGAGATGAGCTGTTTCCCCGTCCTGATTCCCTGCAGCCGGCGATTGCATTCTGGACCCGGGTGTATACGGAGGTGGATTCGCAGGCGGGATTTATTCACGACAGCCGTCAGCTGAACAGGGTCTACCAGACCCTGCGCTTCAAGCGATACCAGAGCCCGCGTGAACAGGACCAGATAATCGATCAGACACTGCAACGCTACCAGACAGCACTGCTGGCACTGGCCGAGGGTAAGCGTGAGGATCTGGACGACATCGAGCAAAAGCTGTTTACGCTATGGGGGGACGATGCCACCCCGGCGATGCTGATAGAGGCTGCGGCCAATGTCCGCTTTCAACGCGGGCAATCGGACCGGCTGCGCGACGGCATAATCAACTCGGGCGCGTGGGAAAGCTACATCAGGCAGACGCTGCGCGAGTACGGCTTGCCCGCTGCGCTGGTGGCGCTGCCACACGTTGAATCCTCTTATAATCCGCTGGTGCGTTCGTCGGCCGGTGCGGCGGGTATGTGGCAGTTTACGCGCTTCACGGGGAAACATTATATGCGCGTTGATCACGTGGTGGATGAACGCTTTGATCCGCATAAATCGACACAAGCCGCAGCACGCCTTCTGCAAAGGTACCATGAGGTGCTGAAGAGCTGGCCGCTGGCGATCACAGCCTACAATCATGGTTTGTCCGGCGTGCGCCGCGCCGTGCGTGAAACCGGTACTGATGACATCGGCGAGATCGTGCGGCAGTACAGGGGTAGCCGATTCGGATTTGCTTCACGTAACTTCTACGCCGCGTTTCTGGCCGCCGCTGACATTACCGGCAATTCGGAAGCCTATTTCGGCATTCTCGAGCGACACCATCCCGACAGTTACTGGATCGTCAAGTTGCCCGTTTATCTTCCCTTAAGTGCCTTGACCGAGCAGCTCGAGTTGGATGCGGGTGTCTTGCGAGCGCTCAATCCCGCTTTGCAGCGATCCGTCTGGAAGGGCAAAAAGTATGTGCCAAAAGCCTATCATCTACGCCTGCCCCCCAGCCTGGACAACGAGGATATCACAACGGTATTCAAGCAGATTGCCATCGCAGACGGGCGCACAGATCAAGTCCCGGATATTGTCTACAAAGTACAGCGGGGCGACACGCTGTCACAAATCGCCCAACGCTTCAATACCAACGTCCGCGAGTTGATGGCGCTTAACAATCTGCGAAGCAAAAACCGCATACGTTCAGGTCAGTCACTGCGCCTGTTAAATGCGTCAGCGGCAAAAGCTGTCGAGTTTGCTTCCGTGCGGCTGGTGGCAATAGACGACTGACTCGCGGTGCCGTTTACAGCTCGCGCTTGCAGAACGCTTAACACCCTCACCATGGAACTTTCAACGACCTGCATGGTCTTCGGGTGTGCTGATTTGGCACGCCACGGTAAAAATATTTAAAATATCTATTTTGTATTTGATTTGATGGAATGACTGAACGGGCAAAAATACAGGCGCTGCGGGACTACGTGAGTCAACACATTCTCGCGCAGGAAACCCTTGTGGAACGGCTGCTCATCGCCCTGCTGGCCGATGGCCATCTGCTGGTGGAGGGTGCACCGGGGCTGGCCAAGACCCGTGCTATCAAAGTGCTCAGCGAGGGCATCGAGGCCGATTTCCACCGCATCCAGTTCACGCCGGATCTGCTGCCTGCGGACCTGACCGGTACCGAGATCTACCGTCCTCAGGACGGCAGTTTCCACTTTCAGCGCGGACCTCTGTTCCACAACCTGATTCTGGCGGACGAAATCAACCGTGCACCGGCCAAGGTGCAGTCGGCTTTGCTGGAGGCAATGGCGGAGCGGCAGATCACCGTGGGCCGCGAAACCTACCATCTGCCACAACTGTTTCTGGTCATGGCGACCCAGAACCCCATCGAGCAGGAAGGTACCTATCCTTTGCCCGAGGCCCAGCTCGACCGCTTCCTGATGCATGTCTTTATCGACTATCCGGATGCCGCGGCCGAGCACGACATCCTGCGCCTTACCCGGGGTGAAGCGCTGCAAGGCCTTAAAGAACCCGAACCGTCTCCCGCGCCCGTCGCTCAGGAAACACTATTTGCCGCGCGCAAGGCTATCCTGGGTCTGCATATGGCCGAAGACCTGGAGAAATACATAGTGGAACTGGTCATCGCCACACGCGACCCAGGTCCCTACGGCGACGAGCTGGCTCACTGGGTTCAGTATGGTGCCAGTCCGCGGGCCACCGCCGCACTGGATCGCTGTGCACGGGCGCATGCCTGGTTGAACGAGCGTGATTATGTTGACCCTCAGGACATTCAGGCGGTGGCCTATGAAGTGCTCCGCCATCGCATCATTCTCAGCTATGAAGCCGAAGCAGAGGGTGTTACCAGCGACCGCTTTATCCACGAACTCCTGCAGCGGGTGGCCGTTCCCTAGACGATGAAAACGGCACGACGCGGCCAACATGTTTTGCGTGGCCTGAGGGATATCGGCAGCGAGCCTCCACACACGGTGGTGAGCGATCGCATTCAGCCGGCCACCAGCGATCTGATCGCGTTGCGCCACGCCGCGGAAGGACTCGATCTGCGTGCGACGCGTGTCCGCTCTCTGCAGGGTCAGAACTATCTTTCCCCGTTCAAAGGGCGCGGTATGGAGTTTGACGAATCCCGCCCCTATACCCCGGGTGACGATATCCGCAGGCTCGACTGGCGGGTGACGGCCCGCACAGGCAAGCCGCACACCAAGCTGTTTCGCGAAGAACGGGAACGTCCCGTCATCATCGCGGTGGATTACCGGCCCGCTATGTTCTTTGCCACGCAGGGTTCTTTCAAGTCGGTCGTCGCCGCCAGGTGCGCTGCGCTGCTGGCCTGGCGTGCGGCACAACAGGGAGATCGCCTGGGCGGTTTTATTTTCTCGCAACAGGAGCACTGGGAGGGCAGGCCCCGCCTGGGTAGTGCGGCCACCCTGCATTTTCTGCAGCAGCTCGCGACTCGTGGGCAGATCGATCGGCAGCCTGCAGAGCGCGAAGCGAACCCTGGGGCTTTTAACAAGGCCGTGGCACGCTTGCGGCGCGTCGCACGACCCGGCAGTCTGATCGTCCTGATCAGCGACTTTCGCCACCTGGGTGCCAGCGCGGAAGCCCATCTGGCGCAGCTTTCCCGGCACAATGAACTGGTGCTGATCTTTGTCTACGACCCGTTGGAAGCGCACCTGCCTCCGGCGGGACAGTACCGGGTTGCCGAGCACGAACGGGAACTGACCCTGGACACCCGAAGCGAGCGGGCGCGATCCGGCTATGCCGAACGCTTTAGCAGGCGTCAAAATCGAATCCAGCATCTATGCCTGCGCCACCGCATGATCTTCCTGCCCTGTGCCACCAACGATGATCCACTGCTGCGTCTGCAGCAGGGTCTGAGGCTGCGACAGCCATGAATCCCGGGAGCGAGCTGCCGCTGCGCGATATTCATCTACCCGATCCGGTGTCCTGGTGGCCGCCGGCCCCTGGCTGGTGGATGCTGTTGACGTTGCTGGTGGCCATCGCGTTGTTGAGCGGGTTTCTGCATCATCGTTACAGGCGTAATGCCTTGCAGCGTGCGGCGCAACAGGCGTTACACAAGATCGGCGAGGACTACCGGCAATCCGGCGATGCGCTGCTGCTGGCGCAGCAGCTGTCCATACTGCTGCGGCGTGTGAGTCTGAGCTGTTATCCACGCCAGCAGGTGGCGGGACTCACCGGGCGCGCCTGGCTGAGCCTGCTGGATCGCACCCTGCCTGGGGATGAATTTCAGCAGGGTGCAGGACGCGTACTCATCGATGCGCCTTACTCGCTTGATAGCCGCGTCGATGGTGCTGCTTTGCTGCGGCTTTGCGAGCGCTGGCTGCGCCAGCTTTTCAAAGCCAAAGGTGGGCGGGCATGATGCAGTTCGAATGGCCCTGGTTGTGGCTGCTGCTACCATTGCCCTGGCTGCTGCGCCGCTTGTTACCACCTGTGCCCCCGCGCGGTGACGCTGCGTTGCGCGTGCCCTTCCTGGAAGATTTCAGCGTAGCCCGCGGCAGTCCTCAACACGCTGCACCGCTACGCTGGCCGCTGTGGGTCGCCGCTATGGCATGGCTGTTACTCATCGCGGCACTCACACGCCCGCAATGGCTGGGTGATGCCGTTGAGCTGCCGGTCAGCGGCCGTGACCTGATGCTGGCGGTAGACCTGTCCGGTTCTATGGAAGTTGAGGATTTCCAGTGGCAGGGCGAGCTGGTGGACCGGCTGGTTGCCACCAAAGTCGTCGCCAGCCGGTTTATCGACCGCCGCATGGGTGACCGGCTTGGCCTGATCCTGTTTGGTCAACAGGCGTATCTGCAGACGCCGCTCACCTTCGACCGGGAAACGGTCAAACAGCTGTTACTGGAATCGGCCATCGGTCTGGCGGGTAAGGAAACAGCCATCGGTGATGCCATCGGTCTGGCGGTCAAACGCTTACGCCATCACCCGGTGAACAGCCGGGTACTGATTCTGTTGACCGATGGCGCCAACACCGCCGGTGAGGTCGATCCGCTGAAGGCGGCGGAACTGGCGGCAGAGGCAAAGCTGAAGATCTACACCATCGGTATTGGTGCCGATGAAATGCTGGTGCGTTCCCTGTTCGGCACACGCCGGGTAAATCCCTCCCGGGATCTCGACGAAAAAACCTTGCGCGCCATCGCCGATATTAGCGGTGGCCGCTATTTCCGCGCCCGCAACATGAAAGAATTCGAACAGATCTATCAGTTGCTGGATGAACTGGAACCCGTCGATGAAGAGGCGCAGTACTTCAGGCCTGTGCACGCGCTCTATCCCTGGCCACTGGCCGCTGCGCTGTTGCTGGCACTGCCGCCATTGTGGTTTTACCTGCGCGGAAACCGGCCATGAGTGAATTCCACTTCCTGCGTCCACTCTGGTTGCTGGCCCTGCCAGCCGTGGTGGCCCTGATCATCGGCTTGCTGCGCGCAAAACACAGCAGCCGCAGCTGGGCGGCGGTGTGCGACGCACAGCTGCTGCCCTTTATGCTGGTCGGACAGCGGGGGCCGCAACGTCGTTCATCAGCGCCGTGGCTGGTTGGTATGACCGGCAGCTTGCTGGTCATCGCGCTGGCGGGGCCCACCTGGGAGCGTTTGCCGCAACCGGTATTCCGTGATCAATCGGCGCTGGTGATCGCCCTGGATCTGTCGCGTTCCATGGATGCCGGCGATCTCAAACCCAGCCGGCTGATCCGGGCCAGGCACAAAATCACCGATATCCTCAGGACCCGCCAGGCCGGACAGACCGCCTTACTGGTGTATGCCGGCGAAGCGTTTACGGTTACCCCCCTGACCGACGACGCAGACACCATCCTCAACCAACTGGCCAGTCTCGATACCGGCATGATGCCATCACAAGGCAGTCGTGCCGACCTTGCCCTGACAGCGGCTGCTGACCTGTTGCAACAGGCGGGCGCCACCCGGGGTGACATACTGCTGGTCACCGATGGTATCGAAGGCGACGCATTGGCATCGCAACTGGACAGCTTGCGCAAACAAGGTCACCGGCTATCCATACTCGGTACCGGCAGTCAACAGGGTGCACCTATTCCCGTCGCTGACGGCGGTTTTCTCAAGGACGCGCAGGGCTCCATCGTAGTACCCAGGCTCGATGCCGCCGCGCTGCAACGTTGGGCGCAGCGCGGTGGTGGACGTTATGCCACGATCCGCCTGGACGATCATGATATCCAGTATCTGTTTGCCGGGCAGACAACACGCAGCCTGAATCAGGCGGAACAGGTCAGCGGTCTTCAGTCAGACCAATGGCACGAACAAGGCCCGTGGCTGATCCTGCTGGTGATCCCACTGGCTGCACTGGCCTTCCGGCGAGGTGTACTGGTCCTGTTGCTGGCATTGCTGATGCCTGTGCCAGAGTCTGCCCACGCCGTGGACTGGGCCAGTCTGTGGAGTCGCCCCGATCAGCAGGGTATGCGGGCACTGGAGGCGGGTGAGGCAGCGGACGCGGCGCAAGTCTTCGAGGATCCGCAATGGAAAGCCGCGGCACAGTACCGCGCCGGTCAGTATGAACAGGCAGCCGCCGGCCTGGAGCCGATGAAAACGCCTGATACGTTCTACAATCGCGGTAACGCCCTGGCCAAACTCGGCCAGTACCCGCAAGCCATGGCCAGTTATCAACAGACGCTTGAGCTCGATCCCGATCACGAAGACGCCAGGCACAACCTGGAACTGCTGCAGCAACAGCAGGAGCAACAGCAGCAAGAACAACAGAATCAATCTCAGCAGGACTCGCCATCGTCCCGGGATGATAGTGAACAAGCGGGCAAGCAGCAGGATTCACAGGATGCGTCCAGCGAGGGTGATCAGAACCAGGATGATCAACAGCAGGCCGGTTCAGATTCGCAGCAGACTCAGTCTTCCGAGCAGGCCGCAAGCGAGGCGGCTGACCAGGACAGTACGCAGCATGACCAAGGCACAGACGAGCGTGACGCGCAGTCGTCTTCGAGGCAGGAAACGGATTCATCCGAACAAGGGGGTGAAACCGATGCCGCTGACATGGCCTCTATCGACGAACAGCATACTGAGGAAGCATCCGATCCGGCCACAGAACAGTGGCTGCGCCGTATTCCTGATGACCCCGGCGGTCTGTTACGGCGTAAGTTTCTTTACCAATACCAGCAGCGCGAGCGTCGCGCCAAACCCGAGGACGAGCCATGGTAGCGCGTGTAGTGCTGATATTACTGCTGAGCCTGTCCGCAAGCGGTATCCAGGCCGCGACCATTCGGGCACACCTCGACCGCAATCCGGTAACGGTCAACGAGTCGTTTATGCTGAGTTTCGATGTGCAGGGAGATGCGGACGGCGAAGCGGATTTCTCGCCGCTGGAAGCCCTGTTCGATATCCTCAGCCGCTCACAGGGCAGCCAGATTCAGATCATCAACGGTCGTATGGATCGGACCACTCAATGGCAACTGACCCTGATGGCGCGCGCTGCCGGTAATTACACCATTCCGGCCATCAGCTTCGGCAAGGACCGCAGCAACAGCCTTTCCCTGGTGGTACAGGCTGAAACCACCGATGCCTCAACGCAGGGTGGCACTGTATTTCTGGAAGCGGAACTGACCCCGCAACAGGCGTACCTGCAATCACAGCTGGTGTATACCGTTCGGCTGTTGCGTTCGGTGAATCTGCGCAGCGCCAGCCTCAGCGAGCCGAAGCTCAGCGGCGTGGAGGCAATGGTCGAAAAACTTGGCGACGACCGCAGTTTTGAAACCCTGCGCAATGGCGTGCGCTATGTTGTCGTCGAACGAAGCTTCGCCATCTTTCCCCAGCAAAGCGGTACCCTGACGGTGGAACCCACCGTATTTCAGGGGCAGATCATTGAGGGCAGCCGATTCAATTTTAACGAGACCCTGCGCAGCAGGCGGGTGACATCCGAATCCTTCAGTGTCGATGTGCAGCCGATACCCGCGGCCGCGAAACGTCCCTGGCTGCCCAGCCGGGAACTGCGACTGGTGGAAGAATGGCCGCAAGATCCGCCCCGTTTCCGCGTCGGCGAACCGCTGACCCGTACCGTCACGCTGACAGCCAGCGGTATCGCCGCTGCGCAATTGCCAGGTCTGGCCGGCACGCTCCCGGACGGACTCAAACAATATACCGATCGACCGCTGGTCAAAGATCAAACCCGGGCGGATGGCCTGACCGGAATTCGCCAGGAGAAGATCGCCATACTGCCCAGCCGTCCCGGACGCTTCGAGCTTCCCGCGATTGAGATCCCCTGGTGGAACACGGAAACCGGACAACAGCAGCTTGCACGCATTCCCGCGCGCAGCATCGAGGTCAGCGCAGCGGCCGATGCCCAGCCGGCACCGCTACCTGTCGAAGCGGGCCCGGCGCACTCCGATTCACAGCCGGCTGAAATCGTGCAACAACGGCATGCTGCCGGGTTCTGGCCATGGCTGAGTGTGATGCTCGTGCTGGGCTGGCTGGCGACAGCGTTTCTCTGGTGGAGGCAGCGGCACAAGCCTGAATCTGAGCCTCGATCATCCCCCCGCAAGCCAGATAAGCCAAACGAAGCGCTTCGCGAGTTCAAACGCGCCTGCCGACACAAGGATGCCGGGGCCTGTAAAATTGCCTTGCTGAAGCTGGCAAAAAACCACTGGCAGGAGCGGCCACCGACCAGCCTTGGCGTCATCGCCAACCGCGTAGCCCCGGCTTTCGCCGATGCCATTGATGAGCTCAACCGGGCATTGTACGGGCAGGATACTGTTGACTGGGATGGCGCCAGGCTGCTGCGTGAGGCGGAACGCTGGCTCAAATCAGATCCGCTGAGTACGGTGTCTCAGCCATCGCCGATCCAGCCCCTGTATCCGCAACGTAATCCGGCTGGTAACGCCTGAACCATACCTCGCTTGTAAGTTCCGACCACGTATCCTGGAGACCGTATGCGCTAGCCTGCATTTCTCACAAGGTGAATTGCGTAGCAAGAGAGGGTGCCCTGGGGCACAGC
>JAUXDG010000215.1 GCA_030618475.1 Gammaproteobacteria bacterium
CGGACGGGGCGCGTTTTGTCGGTGTGCTGGCGGGTGATCCGGACAGTCTGTACCTGTTGGCCAGTGATGCCGGTTACGGTTTTATTGCCCGGCTGGGAGATCTGATGTCGCGCACCAAAGCGGGTAAATCAGTGCTGTCAGTGCCAAAAAATGCCCAGGCGCTACCCCCGGCGGCGGTGACCGATCCGGACACCGACCAGGTGGCGTCGGTCAATGCGCAGGGACAAATGCTGGTGATAGCCGCTGCAGAAATTCCACGGCTCAATCGCGGTAAAGGTATCAAGATCCAGGCTGTCAGCACCAGGAAACTGGCCAGCCGGGAAGAATACATGGTGGGTATAGCCAGCGTGGCGGCGGACGCCAGGCTGGTATTACACGCCGGTAAACGGCACCTGAAACTGAAAGCCGGTGATCTCGAGGTCTACCAGGGTGATCGTGGCCGTAAAGGAAAAAAACTGCCGCGTGGTCTGCAACGGGTGGACCGTCTGTTTAGTAAATAGGGGAGAGGCCACGTTTTTTCGCTATTTAAGGTTCTATTCAAACAAAAGCGGTGAACAAAAAATGCGAAAAAACGTGGTCTGTCCCCTATTTACCGGCAGTGCGCCGGCGACCGGGCGCAGGTAGAATATGCGGCTGTTGAGATACTGCCAGGATAGACACATGTCCCTGATTCGACCTTTTGCCGGTCTGCGCCCGGTGCCCGAGCGTGCCGAGGATGTCATCGCACCACCTTACGACGTTTTAAACAGCGAAGAGGCGCGGCAGCGTGCGGCCGGGCGTCCCTGGAGTTTTTTGCACATCTCCAAGGCGGAGATCGATTTGCCCGCAGCTACCGATCCCTTTGATGTATCGGTGTACCACAGGGCTGCGGTAAATCTCCAGGCCATGGTCGAGCACGGGATTCTGCAACGGGATGATCAAGCCTGTTACTACGTCTACCGCCTGACCATGGGCGACCATACCCAAACCGGCCTGGTGGCGGTGGTTTCTGTGGCCGATTACGACATCAACCGTATTCGCAAGCACGAATTCACACGCCCGGCCAAGGAAGATGACCGGGTTCATCAGATCGAAGCGCTGAATGCACAGACGGGTCCGGTGCTGCTGGCCTACAAGTCGCAGGCCGGGATCGATCAACTGATTGAATCCGTGACCTCGAATCCGCCGGAATATGATCTCAAGGCAGATGATGGTATAGGGCATGCGTTCTGGGCGGTGAAAGACCCTTCTGTGATAGACCAGCTTACGGCTGGATTTGATCGGATGGAGGCTCTTTATATCGCCGACGGCCACCATCGTTCGGCAGCAGCTTCCCGCGTGGCTGCGGAGTTAAACGCCGGGCCGGACGACATGAGCGGCTATTTTCTGTCGGTGATATTCCCGCATAATCAAATGCAGATTCTTGATTACAACCGGGTCGTCAGGGACTTGAACGACTTGTCGGTAAACGAATTGCTGGAAAATGTAGCCGCATCCTTCGAAATCCGTGAACAGCAAAGTGCAGTTTCACCGTCGAGATCCGGCGAGTTTGGTATGTATCTGGCCGGGCGCTGGTATCGTCTGACGATTCACGCCGACCGCTTGTCACAGGACCCGGTTGCACGACTTGATGTGAGTCTGCTGGCCAATAATCTGCTGGAACCGGTGCTGGGTATCAGCGACCCGCGTACCGATCCGCGCATCGATTTCGTGGGGGGTATTCGCGGGCTCGGTGAATTGGAGAAGCGTGTCGACAGCGGCGAGATGGCGGTGGCGTTTTCCATGTTCCCGACCAGTATGGAGGATCTGATGGCGGTCGCCGATGCCAACCAGGTTATGCCCCCCAAGTCCACCTGGTTCGAACCCAAGCTGGCGGACGGGCTGGTATCGCACGTATTGGACTAATCTCCGGGATGAATGGTGCTTGCTTAAGCTAATGTCATGTAAATAGCCACGGAAAACACGGAAAATTCTTATCGTTTATTTCCGTGTTTTCCGTGGCTAAACTCAACGCTGTTCGATCGGAGATGCATGCGGGTCACGCGATTTCGCTGGAAAAATCGTAGTCCAGCGCTTCACTGGGTTCCTGCAGGAAATTGCCTTGAATAAACTGTATGCCGCTCTGCCAGAGCACGGCCAGACTGTGCGCATCCTGGACGTATTCGGCAATGCATTGTCTGTTCATCGAATTGGCGGTAGCCAGGATCGATCTGACCATGGCCTGGTTGTCGGTGTCGCTGCCCAGGTTGTGGATAAAGGAGCCGTCGATTTTCAGGAAATCGACCGGTAGATGTTTGAGTAACTGGAAGGAATTGGGGCCAGCGCCAAAGTGTTCCAGTGCCGTTTTGCAGTGCAGATCCTGCAGGGTCTTGACGAAGATTTTGGCGTGCTTCAAATGCTGGACAGCATGTTTTTCCGCGATTTCAAAGATCAGCGCGTCACCCGGTAAACGCGTGACTTTCATGCAGTTTCCAATGTACTGAAGCAGTTCTCCATGCAGCAATGTTGCCGCTGAAATCTTAATGAAAAACTGTGTGTCTGCGCCCTGGGCGCGGTGCTTTACCAGTGTCCGGATGGCGTTCTGAATGACCCAGCGGTCAATCTCGGTAATTTGTCCCGTCTGTTCAGCGATGGGCAGGAACTGGGTAGGAAGTATGTATTCCCCTTCATCGTTAAGCATGCGTAGCAGGACTTCGTATTTCCCACCTGCCTCGTCCTGCAGGCTGACGATGGGTTGATAAAGAAGCTGGAACTGATCGCGTTCCAATGCGTCTTTAATGAGGGCATGCATTTGCTGGTCACGTTCTTTGCCGATTTTTTCATCGACAACCGGATTATGCAGATGAACCTTGTTTCCGCCGGAAGAACGCGCAACTTCGCAGGCAAGATCCGCCCGTGAAATCACTTCGTGCGCGGAAGGTGTGCTTTCCGCAACAATGCTCATGCCGATGCTGCAGGTTGTGGTGACTGACTGGTCCTTCACGTCGGCAATATGCTCTTCAACAACGTGGCGAAGATTGTCGCCCAGCGCCTGAATTGCCGCCGCATCGCAATCCCGGCGCAGCACGGCAAACGAGTGATCGCCGAAGCGGGCGACGATGTCATTTTCCTCGGCCTGATCGTGTAGCAGATTGCCAATATCGCTGATAACTATATCGGCAGCGCCGATTCCAAGGTTATCCTTGATTTGCTTGAAGTTATCCATGATCAAATAAATAACGGCCGCACTACTGGAACCGCTGAGAGCGTCGGTTACCGCCAGCTCCAGTTCTTCCATGAAGTACTGGCGATTGAACAGGCCGGTCAGTACATCCTGTTCAATGAGGTATTTAAGCTTCTGCTCCAGTTCCGCGCTCGATTCACCCTGACTGCGAATGATGATCTGGGTACAGGGCTCGCCGTCGATACTGGCCGGTGCGAATTCCATTTCGGCGCCAAACTTTTTACCATCCGGCAGCAGACCATGGGTTTCCAGATTGCCTTCCTGTTCGCCGTCTTTGCTGTAATTACGCAGGAAGTCCTTGAATTCATCGTGATCCTCCGGTGCCACCATATCCAGAATGGGAGTACCTTCGATTTCCTCCAGCTCGCCAAAACCGAACATTTCCAGGTAGGAGCTGTTGGCAAAGATGTGCATGCCTTCGTGTACGTAGGCAATGGCGTCGTGCGAGCTTTCCATCAGTGTGCGTGCACGTTTTTCACTCTCACGGAATTTCAGTTCGTAGTTTTGCGCACTCTGCCCGGTTTTTATTTGTGACATTTCACGTTTGACGACCAGTTGCAGATGCTCGGGTTGATCGTAGGAACACAGGTCCGCGGCACCCTGACGCATGGCTTCTATAATGTCTTTTTCATCGGCCGATTCAGCGATGGCGATGAGCGGCACACTGAGTTCACGTTGCTCCAGGAGAGTGGCAACGTCTGCCAGTGACACGGCCTCCAGACCCATGGCGCAGAGCATCAGTTCAGGCACCTGCTGATCCAGGGCTGCACTGATGTCTTCCAGGTCTTCGGCAAAAGTCGGCCGGGAGGCTTGACCGGCGTTACGCAGAATATTGGCTAAGGCTTCGGCGTCGTTGCGGGATTCCTCGATAATGAACAGCCGCAACGTGTGATCCTTGTCCATGTGCTATGTTATCCCCTGTTTGATTCCATATGATGCGCCTACATTGTTTCGGCCGCCCAGGCCATAATCTTTACCTGGAAAATCAAACCTGGAACATTGCTGAGAAAATCTGTAACTGCTTTTCCATACAGGATTTTCCTGCTAGCATGCGCTGAAGCGGGTGCCACTGATGGTGGTTTCTACAACAGCTGGGGACGGGGTATGCAACCGATCAAAGTACGAGCCGAAGTCGCGGATGATTATCGCGCAATCGATGTCGTTAATCTGAGCGCTTTCGAGGGCGAGGCAGAAGCACAACTGGTGGATGAATTACGTAAATCAGATGGATTTATCCCTGATTTGTCGCTGGTCGCCGAACTGAACGGCCGGGTGGTGGGGCACGTGGTGTTATCCAGGGTGAAGCTGAAGACCAGTCAGGGAAACAGCGAAATACTGGCTTTGGGACCGATGTCCGTGGTGCCGTCGCAGTCGCATCGGGGCATCGGCTCGGAATTGATCGAAGCAGCCATCGCTCGTGCCAAACCGCTTTGCTACGCCGCGATTGCCGTGGCTGGATACCCGGAGTATTACCAGCGTTTTGGTTTTAAGCCGGCGAAAGACTGGGGGTTGAGCTGTAATCTGCCGATCCCCGATGATGCGCTGACAGCGATGGAACTGAAGGATGGCGTTTTTTCGGGTGGTGGCGAGGTTGAATACCCGGAGATGTTCAAGGCGTTGTTTTAGGGCCACGACTCCTTAGGGCTCGCTTCAAAATTAAAAGTCGGATCGTAGCCAT
>JAUXDG010000003.1 GCA_030618475.1 Gammaproteobacteria bacterium
CCGGTAAGCCAGGCGGAGGTTTCGCCGCTGTCTTGCCGGGTTTCCGCTTCGCTTTCACTGGCTGGCAGCAGGATACCGCCGATACGAAGAATGTCCTCGTTGTTGATCAACATGTAAAAACCCTGCAACTCGACCGCCTGTACTTCGATATGTTTTTCCAGCAACGGCAACCACTCGAGCTCCAGCCGGGCGCTGTCGAAATGCAGGGGTTGGCGGTCCCCGACCTCTATTAACAGGTCCTCTAAGACCAGTTCCGCAGTGAAGGGGTTGAAGTCGACGTCGCGGATTGCCACCCGGTCGCCGCCGTGGTCTTCGAGCCAGATTCGCGCCTGCTGCTTGATCAGGTAGGGCAGGCCGACCAGGATGCCCAGAAAAATCACCAGGATCACCGCGGAGATCCTGAACCAGCGGGAGGAAAGCAGCGAACTGTTCATGGCTTCATACCTTTGCTTTTTGCTAATCTGGATACGGTTACGTGCGCCGAACGTCGTCAGTATTTATGTTGCATTATAGTAAATCAGGCGCTGAGGGTAGAGTTAGCCAATTTTCGCAAACCGGGGTGGCTTCAGCATGAGCGCTGACAAAGTGGAACTGTCAGCTGGCACTGTTGGTCAGTGCTGTCCTCAGGCAGCGGCGGTTCCATACGCCTGAAATATTTTTTAATTAAGTGTTGATGGTTCAATGACATGGCGTTGAAATAAACAGTACCCCATGCATTCTACCTGAGATTGCGAGACCGTGGCATTCAGGCTTGTCAACTTGCATTACCTAATGAACCCGATACCATGGCGTGCTCTGGGAGCTTGTCCGGGAATAGCGATCGTAGCGAGGGCAGGCTCCCAGCCCACATGTTACAAATTGGATCCGATGCTCAGGATCAAGCTATCGAATAATTAATTTCAGAGAGGAGTATCACAATGAACCGTTTTCTAATTTTAACTGTTCTGGTAATGAGCGGTCTGTTAACCGCGTGTGAAAAGGGCGACACCGATGCGACGCTGGAAAAGGCGGGTGATATAGCCAGTGAGGCCGCTGATGCGACCAAAAAGGCAACCGGAGAAGCCATGGAATACACCGGTGATAAAATGCAGCAGGCTGGCGAGTCGGTCAGCGAGACAGGGGAATCCATGCAGACGCCTGAATAATTCTGACGTTGCAGTACATTCGAAAGCCGGTCACCGTACCGGCTTTTTTATTGGCGTGACCGTCGAATCACCACAGCATCGTCGTTCGATTGAACGGGTTTAATAAGTCGGGGCAATATGATAAAAGCCTTTTTAACGGAGGCCCCCTCTCGTGACGGAACTGTGACGTCGGTAAGCGTTAAAAACGCACTCGCAATGCCACTGGCAGCAGCCTGTCTGCTCGCCATACCGTGCCGGTCTGCCGACTTCCATGTCGGCAGCGTGGACGGCTTGCTGGACCTCACCGCGTCCTACGGGCTGGGTGTGCGCGTCGATGACGCTGACAAAAAGCTGGTCGCCATCGCCAACGGCGGCAAGCGCTCGTCGGCCAACCAGGACGACGGCACTCTGAACTATAACGAGGGCGTGTTCTCCAACGCATTGCGATTCAACGCCGACCTCACGCTGGTCTGGCGGCAGTTCGGTGCCTATATCCGCGGCTTTGCTTTCTACGATTACGAAAACCAGGAAGACGATCGTGCGCGCACGTCGCTGAGCGATGACGGCAAGGATATCGTCGGTAAAGACGCCGACTTGCTGGATCACTATATCTCATTGCAGCATACAGTTGGCGGTATCCCCCTGGTGTTTCGCCTGGGTGACCAAGTGGTGAACTGGGGCGAGAGTAACTTCATCCGCGACGGCGTCGACATCATCAATCCGCTCGATCTGTCGGCGCTCAACGAACCGGCTACGCCGGCCCGTGATGTCCTGACCCCGCAGGGCATGCTCTGGGGGGCAGCCAACCTTACCCGGTCCGTTGCCGTCGAGGCTTATTACCAGTATGAATGGAAACGGGTCCGGCTGCCGCCGGTGGGTTCTTATTTTTCAGCCAATGACCTGTTGGGTGGAGACGGTCTCAACGTCGCCATGCTCGGTGCCGGACGTTTTTCCGATCTCGGTACTGACCTGGACGCTGCCTTCGCGCTGCCCTCCGGTACGCTCGGCTTCGACCCCGATTTTTTCAAGCTGCCTGGCAATGGCGGCACCGATACGCCCGGCGATCATGGCCAGTTTGGCTTTACCCTCACCTCGTTTCTGCCAGGGTCCAATGCCACCAAGATCTCCGTCCACCTGGTGCGTTATCACAGCCGCCTGCCCCTGGTGAATGGCTTGACGGCGAGCCAGGAGGCGGTCGATCAGACCACGCAGGCGGATGTCGATGCACAGGCGGCGACCCTGGTGCCGGCTTATCTTTCCACCGGGCTGACACCGGCCGAGGCTGCCGACGCAGCTCTGGGAACCGCCGAGGCGCTGACCACCAGTCAGTATGCCAACCAGGCCGGCTATCAGGTGGCGTACCCTGAGGACATCACCATGGTCGGACTGAGTTTCAACACGGCCACGCTCAAGCGCGGTATGCTGGTCTCGGGTGAGGTCTCTCATCACCGCAATTACCCCTTCCAGATCAGCCTGAACGAGCTGTTCTCAGCGGTTCTTTCGCCCATTCAGTTCAGCGATTCGGGCAGCAGCCTGGGCACGTTCGGCGCCGGGCAGCGCATCAGGGGATTCGTCAAGCTCGATCGCACCCAGGCGACTGTGGGTCTTACCCAGTTGTTCGGGCCGCGCTTCGGCGCGGCGCAAACTGCCGCCGGTGCTGATATCGCCTGGGTCCATGTGCACGATATGCCGGGTCGTAACGAATTGCCGTTGCAGGCGGTTGAAACACCCTCGGCGGATTCCTGGGGTTACCGGTTCAGCGGATCGCTGACTTACCAGGGCATTCTGGGCGGGATCACCCTGGTGCCGAGGTTTCTTTTTACCCACGACTTGCACGGTACCACGCCGGCGCCGGTCGGCACCTTCGTGGAAGAGCGAAAATCGTTCACGGCCGGACTCGGGCTTAACTACATCAACCGTTGGACCGGTAACTTGAGCTATACCAGTTTCTTCGGGGCGGGTGATCGAAACCTTCTTAACGACCGCGATCTGCTCCGTTTGCGGATCAGTTATACCTTCTAGCGGGTTATGAGTATGAGGCAGACATTTATCTTCTGGCTGACGATGGTACTGGGATCCGGCAACCTCATGGCAGCTGCTACGCCTGAGCAGGCCGGCGGGCTCGATGGTCCCGAACTCACGCCGTTGGGCGCCGAGCGTGCCGGCAATGCCGACGGCACCATCCCGGCCTGGAGCGGTGGCATCACCGAGCCGCCCGCCGGCTATGAAACGGGGATGCAGCATGTCGATCCGTTTGCCGACGACCCGCTGCTGTTTCGCATCAGCGCAGACAATATGGACAAATACGCCGACAAGCTCAGCGAGGGCCAGAAGGCCTTGTTGCGCGCTTATCCGCAGACCTGGCACATGGACGTTTACCCGACGCAGCGTTCCGCTTCCTACCCGGACTGGGTCTATGCTGCCGTCAAGGCAAACGCCAGCACGGCACAGGTGGTCCGCGAAGGCAAGGGCGGGGTGCTTGGTGCCAACGTCAGTTCGCCGTTCCCGATACCGCAGAGTGGTGTCGAGGTGGTGTGGAACCACAACCTGCGCTGGCGCGGTATCCGCGTCAGCCGCAGCTTTGGGCAGGCCGCGGTCACCCGCAAGGGGCGCTATACTGTGACCCTGGCGCTGCAGGAGTGGGCGTTTCCGTACGGCGCGCCGCCTGGGACGGTGCTGCGGGACAAGTTTCCGAACCTGTTGCTGGCATTGAAGAGCAAGACCATCCAACCGGGTCTGCTGGCGGGCAACGGAACCCTGGCGCTCGATCCGATCGACCAGACGGCCGATCCGCGCAAGACCTGGCGCTACAGCCGGGCACTGAGGCGGGTGCTGCGCCTGCCCAATGTGGCCCACGAGTTCCCGGCCTTTAACGTCGACAATCTCCGCACCGTCGACGAGTTTGACATGTTCAACGGCTCACCGGAGCGGTTTGAATGGCGACTGCTGGGTAAGCGGGAGCTGTATATCCCCTATAATGCCTATCGTATCCACAGCAGTGATGCCGGTTATGGCGATATTATCAAAACCCGACATATCAACCCGGAGCTGGCCCGCTATGAACTGCACCGGGTGTGGGTCGTGGAGGGGACTCTGAAGCCGGGTATGAAGCATATCTATTCCCGGCGCGTGTTCTACCTCGACGAGGACAGCTGGCAGATCGCCGTTGCCGACAACTACGACCGGGAGGGGAAGCTATGGCGCACCTCGGAGGCGCACGCGCTGAACTATTACCAGGTCCCTGTCCAATGGAGTACGCTCGAGGTCTATTATGATCTGGAGGCGCAGCGTTACCTGGTTTCCGGGCTGGATAATCAGCGTAATCCCTATCGCTTTACCGAGCAGGCCGATCCGCGTGAATTCAGCCCCAATGCACTGGGTTTTTACATTCGATGAGCGCGCATGCTCTGAGACCGGGGGACCGACCCCTGCGCAGGCTCGCGTGAACAACCTGATTGTGGGCGCCGCTTTCGTGTCAGGCCGATTGCGCCCTGTCTGCAACAGCGCTGCTGCCTCTGTCAATGCCAAACACATGCACGCTCTGTTGCCGACCTTTGATCTTATGTACGCCTTTATCGTCGAGTTGCTCAAGCAGGTCACTGGGAAGATGCGTGTAGACCTGCTCGCTTACCAGCAGGTCGGTATCGAGTTCCTTGTTCAGGGATTCCAGGCGCGAGGCAACATTCACGCTATCGCCGATAACAGCATATTTCATGCGGGTGGTTCCACCCAGGTTTCCCGCCACCACCGGGCCCGTATGGATGCCGATGCGCTCGGACAAGCTCTCGTCGCTCATATTCTGCCAGTATTGCGATAATCCCGATTGGCGCCACTCCTGGTTCAGTTCCACCAGGCGTTCACGCATCCTGAGTGCGCAACGTACTGCGCGCTCCGAGTGATCCGGCAGGTAGTTAGGTGCACCAAACACAGCCAGAATGGCATCGCCGAGAAATTCGATAACGCAGCCCTTGTGCTCGTCGATGATTTCGTTCATGGCACTCAGGTAACGGTTCAGCATGTCGACCACCTGCACCGGGGGGAGTCGTTCACTGATGGTGGAATAACCGCGGATATCGCTGAACAGAACGGTAACGACACGCTCTTCGCCGGCCAGTTCCGTGTGTATGCGCTGGTCGAGTAGCAGCTTGGCGACGTCCTCACTGACATAGCGGCCAAAGGTCTCACGGACAAATTCCCGGTCCTGCAGGGCTTCGGCCATGGAGTCGAAGTGACGTCCCATGACGCCGAATTCGTCGCGCTGTTGCATGTGCAGGCGGGTCGTCAAATCACCCCTGGCAATGGCCGCTGTGCCATCGATGAGTTTGGTCAGCGGCCTGCGTACACTGCGTGCCACCAGGATCGACGCCAAGCTCAGCAACACGAAGGCAACCCCAAAGGCGCTGGCGACCACGATCAGCACCTGCCGCCTCAATCCGGCGATCTGTACAACCTCCACATCGACGCCGACCAGACCCACGCTGCGCCCGGCGCTGTCGGTAATCGGCGCATAGCCAGACAGCGTGATGCCCCACTGGTCGGCGTAAGGTTCCTCTTCCACAGCCGGTGCGACGAAGCCTTTCAGCATGATGGGAAGTTCGCTGGCTTCGTAGGCTTCACCGGGCTGAGCCGTGTCGCCGTCTTTGGCGAAATCGACAAGAAAACGCAGCCGGGTAGGCTGTTGCGTTGGTCGCAGGACGTAGATGGTTTCGATGTCCGGGTCCTGCATGGCAACCTCTTCAAAACGGGCCCTCAGTTTCTCATGCAGCGGGGACAGGGTGTTGGAATCGATCGGTATCGCTGCAATGTCGTCGCCGTCTATGGCGCTTGCCAGACTGGTCGTCGTCGCCAGCAGTCGTTGTTGCAGAGCGGTGATGGAGGAATCGACACCGAGCGCGTAAAACACCGCCCCCATCGTCGCCAGCGTAACCAGAACTGCGCTGCCATACAGAGTGGTCAGGCGTATGTGGCAGCGCTGCCAGGCACGAAAACCTTGCATCGGGTCTTTGACGTTTGTTCTGCATGCTTCATTCATTTCGCCACGTCCGGTGCGGAGAATTCAGGGAATTGCAATAAAGGCTGGTGCGCAGACAGTGGCTGGACAGCGATCAATCCTGCTGCTTGCCATTCTATTGGCTACTGCTGCGGGCGGTGTCGAAACGCTGTTGCAGAAGTGCTTGCTGGGCGGCCGGTGCCGCACCGAACAGGTACCAGTCCTGCTCGAGTTTCTCTCTTGTACCGACAATATCCCCCACGCCCTGTCCGATCGCCCCGGCGAGACGATGGGTCTGCAGTTGCAGACGCGCCTGCCGGTCCTCCGGGGGTGATTCCACCCCGGCAAGGATTTCCATGCGCAGGCAGAGATCCTGCCGCCTGGCCAGGTTGGCCGACAGCTCTGCAGACAGCCGCTGCTGTTCCTCGCCGCCAGCCATCACGGCCGCCTGAGCGCGAGCATAGCGCTGTTGTATTAGCTGTTCAGTGGCGGCATCGCCGAGCGCAGACTGAGCGTTCCACTGTTCATCGATGGCCTGCAGACGGTTTCGGGCAAGCTCCTGATCCGGCTGTTCCAGCAGTTGTTCCACGTCCAGGCAGAGCGCGGCTTTATCGCGCAGCTGTTGCAGCTGTGTCTGCTGTTGCGCGTCCCGCAGGGTCTGGCGGTGTGCGTCGAAGGCCTGCCTGGCTTTGCTAAAGCGCTGTTCCAGTGCTGCCTGGTCGCGCTTCGCTGCCGGTCCGGTTTCTTCCCATTCCGAGGCCGTCTTGTGGACCTGGCGCTCGGCGTCAGGCAGTGCATCGATGGTGGCGGCGGACAGGGACTCAAGCCGTTCGCACAGCTGTTGTTTCTTTACCTTGCTATTTTGCTGGGCTTCGTGGCGTTCGTCCTGCTGTTGGCGGCGACGTGCGAAGACGGCGTCGCAGGCGTCGCGGAATTCCTTCCAGATGGCGTCTTCCTGCTGGCGCTTGCCGGGCACCGTGGTTTGCCACTGCTTTTGCAGCTGTTTGCATTCTTCAATCGCCGTGTGAATATCTTCGACGCCCTGCAGTGCAGCAACCTTTTCTATGAGCGCATGTCGCCGGCGAAGGTTACGCTTGCGTTCCTGGTCGAGGTGTTCGTTCAGCGTCGCTATGGCCTGGTGGTGACGCTGAACGATGCTCTTGCTCTCGCGCCGGTCCACCGGTCCGGCCTGACGCCAGTCGTTGCTGAAGCGTCGCTGCATTTTAAGTGCGGCCTTCCAGTCCATGTGTGACCAGTCAGCGGATGCCAGGTAAGCCTCCAACTGGTCACACAGCTGGCGTTTTGTTTCCAGGTTCGAAGTGCGCTCGGCAGCCTGTTGCTTGAAGAAGGCCTGACACGGCCGGTAGGCCTGATCGGCTGCCTTGTCGAAACGTTTCCACAGGGTTCGTTGTGTGCTACTGCCGTCGGCGCGCAGGCGATTCCATTCCGTGCGCAGGCGGCTGATTTCGGTGGCCAGATCAGGCGGATCCATGTCACGGCTGATGAGGGCTTCCATCTCTGTACATAACCGCTCCCGTGCCTCGTCGGCACCCCATTTTCGCCAACTCTGCAGTTCCCTGATGCGCGGTGTCATGGCGTGCAGGCGGTTGCTGAAAGGAGCCAGACGTTTCTGGGAAACCCCCAATGCCTGCAGGTGGCTGAGACTGCTCTGTATGCGGTCGTGCATCGGTCCGGCACGTTTCAGCGCTTTTTCGTTCAGCAGGGCTTGCAGCTGTTCGAGCAGTTGCGGAAGTCTGCCGAATTCTGTTTCCCGCTGTTCAAGCTGACCGCGCAGGCGGGCCCGCAATTGCCCCATGGCGGTCTCCAAACGCTGTATGGCAGCTGCGAGTTCATCCGTGTCCGCTGAGCAGTGTTTTGCCTTCCAGCGCTTTTCCAGTGCCTTGACCTGTTGTTCGCTGACCGGCTGTCTGGTCCCCAGCAGCCGCTCGGCATCAGTGCTCAGGGATTGCAGGGTGGCTTCCATCGCCCGGTATTTCTGCAACAGGTCCAGCCGCTGGTGAATGCTGCTCAGTGCTTGCTGAAAACGTGCATTCAATGGTTGCGCCTGGCTTGCCGGCAAGGCCGGCAATTCCTTCCAGCGGGTCTGCCATGTTGTCAGCTCTGCCCGGTACTCGGCTTCCGTATCCGCCGCCAGTGCCGCAGTGTCCTGCACGTCTGCCAGGCGCTGCTCGACTTGCGCGAGCAGCGTTTGCCGGGCTGTTCGAATGCTTGCCCATTCCCGCTCCTCGGCATCCCGGCCTGCACGAAACGCCTCGAATGCCGTCAGGAAAGCCTGTCGCGCTGACGCATAACGGCCCCGGTAGACCTCATCTGTCTCATCGGCTACCGCCTGCCAGCGGTTTTCCAGGCGTTGCAGGTCAGCCTGTTCCTGTTCCCATCGGTCTGCGTGGCCCAGCGATTCGATGCGTGCGCAGATTTGTTCGGATTCTGCCCGTATACGCGCCGGACGCTCCTGCGCCTCACGCCGGGCGTCCAGCCGGCTCCGTGCCTGGTGGCTGACCTGTTTGTCAGACTTGCGGGTTTGCCGGTAGACGGCTTCCAGCACGGAGGTTTGGGTGATGCGTTCAAGAGCCGCCAGGCGGTTTGCCGTGACGGTGTCGTTGATGGCAATGTCACGCAGGACGGATTCGCGGCTGATCCGGTCCTGGGCAGACTTGCGCAGTTCTGTTTCTACGCCATTCAAGGCCACGAATTTCAGTAAATCCGCTTCCGGGTGTTGGGACAGGAAATCTCTGCGAAGTTCCAGCAGCGGGCCTTCCTGCCGGGTACCCGCCAGCAGTTGTGACAGCCGCATAAGGGCAAATTCGCGGACGTCTTTATCGCTGTCTTCGTGGGCGGCGGTATACATCACGGCGAGATCGTTGATGCGTCGCAGCGCCAGCCGGCGAATTGCGGCAACCTCATCTTCACGCGCGATTTTTGTCAGCGTGGTTTCGTCAGCGGGCGTCAGCGCCTGGACTGCCTGGCGGCGGATAGCCGCATCGGGGTGCTGCCATTTTGGCTTGAAAAAATGTAACAGGGCCATGCAATGGTTCTCTGAATGTCTCTTGGATCATGGTCCGCGGGAGTCGGATGCCGGATTTTCTCACGAAAACGGCCCCGAGGGAAAATCTGTGAGAATTTAGGGCCGTTGGTCGGCTGAGTGGTGTCCCCGACTGACGCTTCGCTCTGCACGACAGTGAGAGTTTCTGCACTAACCCCCTGTAATGTAGCCCGAATTAAAGATATGCCCGGAAATCTCGATAACAGGGCAGGAAACAGCTAAGGGAATACGAATATGAAATTCATTGCCGTGGGACTGGTTGCTACATTGCTGTTGATCGGTTTTGCACCGTTTGCGGCGGAAGCCATGATACTGCTTGTCCTTGAATTTGGGCCACCGTCTTTATTTCAGCCCTGAACTGTTGGCGTGAATTCATTTGCTGCCGCGGCAGCATCGCGCCGGGTGTGATTCGGCCCGGCATCAAATCTGCCCCCTGTGCGCCGTTAAAACGGTAGCGATTATGAACAGGGCGGTAACTAACAGCGCGATCAGACCCGCATTCAACAGGTTCCCGCTGTTCACGAGTAGCGATAGAATTAATATGACAGCACCAGAGCCGCCAGTGACTGCGGATAAAACACACAGCATCCGGTTCATTGCCATTGTCCTCCGTTGCGACGCTGTGCACAGAGTACGGACGGGGCTCGAAGTGGGGTTAATCCCCGCGCGCCAATCAGTTGGCCGGTGACAGCGATTTCAGCAGTGTTCACGGAGTTTGAATAAACCGGAACGGATGGCCACGGGTCAGTCGGACGCGCAAATACACGTGCGACGCCCTGTGTGGGTTCTAGTGTTACTATAATCAACCGCTGTCAGGGTACCAGCCGGGCGTTACTGTAGTGTGCTTATATACCGGATAGCGAGTGGGTCTTGTCAGGCGTAAAGCAGCAACTACTCAATGAAGATTATAAATAATGAAGATTATAAATAATGACTATTCGTATCGGGATTAACGGTTTCGGGCGCATGGGCCGGCTTGGTTTTCGCGCCGGCTGGCAAACGCCGGAGTATCAGATTGTTCATGTCAACGAGATCAGTGGCGACGCACACTGTATGGCGCACCTGCTGGAGTTCGATTCGGTGCAAGGACGTTGGGATCATGAGATACAGGCGGATAGCGAAGGGCTGACGGTCGACGGCAGGCACATCACGTATTCAAGCCTCGAACAGCCAGGCGATGTGGACTGGGCCAGTAAGGGCATTGATCTTCTCATCGACTGTACCGGCACGTTCAAGAGCGAGTCTGCGCTGCAGCCATACTTTGACCAGGGCATAAAGAAGGTACTGGTTTCGGCGCCCGTACCTGAACCCGCGTTGAACGTCGTCTACGGCATAAACCATGATCAGTATGATCCTGACAAACACCGCATCCTGACGGCCGCATCCTGTACCACCAACTGCCTGGCACCGGTGGTTAAAGTCATGCACGAAGGCTTGGGTATTCGGCACGGAGCCATGACCACCATTCATGACATTACCAATACCCAGACGATTGTCGACAACGGTCATAAGGACCTGCGTCGGGCACGCGCCTGTGGACAGTCTTTGATCCCGACCACCACCGGGTCTGCCAAAGCTATCACCAGCATCTTTCCGGAACTCAGCGGCAAGCTGAACGGTCTGGCGGTACGTGTGCCCTTGTTGAATGCGTCTCTCACCGACTTTGTGTTCGAAGCCGAGCGCGAAACCACGGTGCGTGAGGTCAATGCTTTATTCAAGAAAGCCGCCGAGGGTGAGCTCAAGGGTATTCTCGGTTACGAGGAACGGCCGCTGGTGTCGATGGATTACAGGGGCGATCCGCGTTCTTCGATTGTCGATGCACCGTCAACTCTGGTCATCGATGGCACCCAGGTCAAAGTGCTGGCCTGGTATGACAACGAATGGGGTTACGTTAATCGTATGATGGAACTCGCGGCGCTTATCGCACAGAGTCTATAGCCGTGGAAAGCGGGTTGCGCCATTACCTGGTGGTGACCGGCGGTTACTGGGCCTTCACCCTGACCGACGGTGCTATCCGCATGCTGGTCGTGCTGTATTTCCACTCGCTGGGTTATTCGCCCTTTGAAGTGGCGATGCTGTTCCTGTTTTATGAGTTCTTTGGCATGGTCACTAACCTGGTGGGCGGCTGGCTGGGGTCGCGTATCGGGCTTAACCTGACCATGCACATCGGTATGGGGCTGCAGGTGGTGGCGTTGTCGATGTTGATGGTGCCGGAAGCCTGGCTGACGGTGGCCTATGTCATGACGGCGCAGGCTTTGTCCGGCATTGCCAAGGACCTCAATAAAATGTCCGCCAAGGCCAGCGTGAAAACGCTGCTGCCCGACTCCGGCAGTGGATCGCGGCTGTTCAAATGGGTTGCCGTGCTGACCGGTTCCAAGAACGCGCTCAAGGGTGTCGGGTTTTTCCTCGGTGCCCTGCTGTTGCAGCTGACGGGATTCCGCGGTGCTCTGGCGGTGCTCTCAGGTGGTCTGCTGATAGTGCTGATTGTGACTGCCATGCTGTTGCCCAGTGGTCTGGGGAAATCAAAAGCCAGGCCCAAATTCACCCAGGTCTTCTCGAAAGCGCCGGCCATCAACTGGTTATCAGCGGCACGGTTTTTTCTGTTCGGATCGCGCGACGTCTGGTTCGTCGTCGGGCTTCCGGTGTTTCTTTATTCGGTATTGGGCTGGAGTTTTACGCAGGTCGGCGGCTATCTGGCGCTGTGGGTGATCGGCTATGGGCTGGTGCAGGCCAGTGCGCCGAAAATGCTGCACCACAGTCACCAGGGCCGAGGACCGGATGGAAGTACGGCGCGATTCTGGGTGTTTGTACTGGCGCTGTTCCCGGCCGCCATCGCGCTGGCCCTGCAGCTCGGGCTTGGGCCGGGCTGGGTGCTGGTAACAGGACTGGTAGCCTTCGGTGTGGTGTTCGCGATCAATTCCGCGGTCCATTCCTACCTGATCGTGGCCTGGTCGGATCACGATAAAGTGTCCATGAACGTAGGTTTTTATTACATGGCGAACGCCGCCGGGCGACTCACCGGGACGGTGCTCTCCGGCCTTGTCTACCAGCAGCAGGGCCTGGTGGGATGCCTCTGGTGGTCCACGCTGTTCGTGCTGGCTGCCGGCCTGCTGTCGCTCGGGCTGCCACGACGTTAATTGTTTCGTACTGCCAGAACCGAGCAGCTTGCAGGGTGGACGGTCCTTTCCCATACTGTGTCTCCCAGGTCAGCAGCGGTGCTCTACCGGAAAACCTCCTCGGGAGTCAGCGCAAAATCTTTTGACAGCATATCGATGACGGTTCGCATTATCTCGCGGACAACCTTATCGCGATCCCCATTGACGATGATCGGCGTTTTCGTCCGGTCAGCTTCGGAAAGAAGAAATGACTGCAGCTGCCAGATCTCATCGAAGTGTTCCAGATAGCGCTCTGAGCGGCGTTCCGGGGCCCTGGTGCCGCGACCCCTGATGCGTTCCTTGAGATCCTTTCGCTTGAGTACCGCAAGCATAATGGGCGCTATCAGCACATCGGTGTCTCGCGGTATTTTGTCCACCATTGATTGATGTATGTGGACACCTTCAAAAATCAACGAGACGCGTTCGCGAATGGCGCGTTCGATAACAGCCTCACTCGCCACCGAGAGCAGCTCCACCTGGGCAAGGAAGCCATCCGCCACCAGCAGTTCCTGGTCTTCGGTCAAGCGGCCTTCCTGAAGTGGCAAGGCTTCCCAGGCGCTGAATGAAGACTGGTGCAGAACAGGAAGCAGGCGTTTGGAGATCATGGTCCGCATCACCTCCCGGAGCATATCCGTCGATTGTGTGCGCACGATTTCGAGTTGATTGGCGAGTGCCGTGGCAATGGTGCTTTTTCCGCAACCCGATGTGCCGCCAATCAACAGAATCAGCGGCCGACCACTGCGCAGGAAGTCGACCCAGACCAGCCAGCGACGGGCAACCGCGGGTCCCAGTTCAGGGGCCTGGTGCAGGTAGCGGTAACTCAGATGTGCGATATTCTGTGAAGTTGTCGAAGTTAGCTGCTTGTCAACAAGATATTGTTGTATCTTGGTGATGACGCCGAAAGATTCCTCATGGGTCAGACCGATGGTCTCAAGGCGGCGCCGGTGCAGATCCGCAGAAAAGGTGGTGACTCGGCCATCCGCATGTTCTACCCGTGTAGCCGTGACGGCAGCGCCCTGGCTCTCATAGCGTTCCACCACTTTTGCACTGCAGGTCGTTTTAAGCTGTTTGATAACCCTGTCGCGCAACTCATGGGTAGTAATCAGCGCTTCGTCATCAAGATCCCTGCGTATGTCTGAAGCCACGTTGTAAGCTTCTTCAAATGCGAGACCGGCGTTCTGCAGGGAGCGTGTCAGAATTCCGCGCAGGAACGGGACTTGTGTGTTTTCATCAGGATCCTCGATCAGAATTTTTGCCACACAATCGTCCTTTAGCTCAGTGCTTGAATTCTAACTGATTATAAAGCCTCGGTGCACAAAAAACGACCAGCAGAAGCGCCGGATTTGTAACCTGAATCAGCAGTAGCGGCCGTCAATATGGTTCGCGGTCTGCTGTTTCCCGGGCGTGACCAACATGTCCTCTGTTGCGGTATGCCCGATAACTTTACCCAGCAGCATGACGATACAGTCTTCACTGGCACGCCGTGCCGGCGGTATTGTTTTTAAACTGGTGCCGCAGTCGGGCGCCGCAGGACTACCCCATCGATGCAGCGGGGTGAGGCCTTTACAATTCTGACCTCCAGGTCGTCAATCGTGAAGACGTCGTTTTCCTGCGGTATGTTTTCGGTATGGGTGAGAATCCACAGGTTCACCGTATCGGTGGGCTTGCCGGGGAGATCCAGCCTGAAAAACTCCTCGACAACACGCAGTTCCGCAGTTCCGTCCACGGCCAGTTCGTTTTCAGAAACCGGGGTCGCAACGCTCGGCGTGACGTCGCTTTCATCGTAAATCTCGCCGACCAGTTCTTCCAGCAAGTCCTCGAGGGTAACGATGCCACGTACCACACCGTATTCATCGACTACAATGGCGAGGTGCCGCTTCTTGTGCAGCAACTCGGCAAACAATTCATCGATGGTCTGATATTGGGAGACAAACACCGGCGTGTGCGCGATTTCGTCGATCCGTGCTTCGCTGCGGCCGCTCGCCATCGCGCCGAGCAGATCACGCAGATAGAGTATCTTGTTAAGGTTGTCCGACTGTTTGTCATAGAGCGGAATTCGTGAATAAGAGCCGTCATTGACTCGCGGCAAGGCGTCGGCAACGGACTGAGATCCGTCAAGACTGAATATCTCGCTGTGCGGTGTCATCACATCCCTGACTTTCAGATCGTTAAATGCAAAGACACGCTCGATGATCTCGCGTTCTGCGCGCTCTATGGTGCCCTCTTTCTCACCGTGCCCCAGCATACTGATCAACTCCAGTTCGGTTACGATCGGATCGCCCTTCTGTCCGGCCAATCGATGCACCCAGGCGGTAAAACGATCAAATATCCACACCAGCGGATAGATCAGACGCATAAACGCAAGCATCGGTGGCGCGATGAACAGCGAGATGCGTTCGGCGTAGCGGGTGGCGAGACTTTTAGGGGTTATCTCACCGAATACCAGAATCAGTATGGTGAGTGTTCCTACGGCAATACCCGGGCCTGAACTGCCAAACCATCGGGTGGCGATAACGGTGGCCATGACCGACGCCGCAATATTCACGAGATTGTTGCCGATCAGTATGGTCGTCAGCATTCTCGACGGATTGTTTTTGAGTCGATAAAGCGTCTGCGCGCCGCGGCGGCGTTCCTTGACCAGGCCTTCGACCCGTGCCAGCGACAGCGACACCAGCGCAGTCTCGGATCCGGAGAAGATGCCGGAGAAGATCAGTAAAAACAGCAGACCAATAATATCGGTCACGGCTTCACCCGATAATTCGACTTGCCGGCCGGCAACAGCCAGTCAAAAAACAGTCGGATCCAGCCGGGATGGAATAATGTCAACATATTCATTTATCTGCAAAAAATAGATCCTGATGGCCGGATTTCGGTCGTAGTTCCTGCCAATTGAATGACAGTATACTAGTATCAAGGCGTTGCTCGACTATTAAGCTGTCCTTTTTCAAAGGTAACACATACCCACCCTGATACCCCGCGCTGTAACGCCCTGTTGCTACAGAGGCGCCCCGGTATCAGAGAACCCCGCTATTGCCGGGGCGCAAGACATCAGGGCTTTTTCCCGGCAACTTTTTGAGCTATATTACCCGGCTATCAGTGCAGGTTCGCAGAGGATAATAACCATGCCGACGACTACTCTCGCCAATTTGTTCGGTCAGTCACCGTTCAAGGCCCTACAACGCCACATGCGTGTCGTACTTGATTGTATGCGCGAGGTCCCCCCCTTGTTCGAGGCGCTGGCTGCCGGGGACCAGGAGCGGGTGATATCCTTGAAGGACAAGATCTTTGAATTGGAAAATGACGCAGACACGATAAAAAACGAACTGCGCAGTAACTTGCCGAAAAGTCTGTTCATGCCGGTGGATCGCCGGGATCTGCTTGAGATTCTGCAGATGCAGGATTCGATTGCCGATACAGCCCAGGATGTCGCCGGATTGCTGGTCGAGCGCCCGATGGGACTGCCGGAATTTCTCAAAGAACCCCTCATGACCCTGGCTGAACGCTGTGTGGAGGCCTGCGAGCACTCGGGAAAGATCATCGAAGAACTGGATGAGCTGTTGGCAACGGGATTCCGAGGGCGCGAGGCGACCCGGGTTGAAGAGATGGTGGAGGAGCTGAATCGGATTGAAGATGAAACGGATCAACTCGGCCTGGAGCTGACTCGCCGGCTCTTCCAGCACGAAGATGAGTTGAAGCCGGTCTCTGTGATGATGTGGTACCAACTTATCCAATGGGTCGGTGATCTGGCTGATTACGCGGAAAAGGTTGGCGATCGGCTACGCCTTCTCATTGCCCGTTAGCCGGATTGTAACGGTTCATCCTCAGAACACGGGTTAAAAACCTGACTAGTAACCAAGAACTCAAGGTGGTATAGCGCAAATGGAAATTATCTCCCAATACGGCGTCGTTTTAATGGTCCTGGCGATAGTTTTCGGTCTGTATATGACCTGGGGGATCGGTGCCAATGACGTGGCAAACGCCATGGGAACGTCGGTGGGCTCCGGTGCAATCACCGTCAAGCAGGCGATAATCATCGCTGCAATTTTTGAGTTTGCCGGCGCGTTTATCGCCGGCGGGCATGTCACCAAGACGATTCGCAAGGGCATTATCGATCCAACACCCATAGTCAATAACCCGGAGATTCTGGTCTTCGGGATGCTTGCGGCTCTGTTGGCAGCTGCCATCTGGCTCATGGTGGCTTCTACACGGGGATGGCCGGTTTCGACCACCCATTCGATTGTCGGTGCCATCGTCGGCTTTGCGATGGTGGGTATCGGCATCGACGCGGTGGAGTGGGGCAAGATTGGCATGATTGCTGCGAGCTGGGTGGTATCCCCGCTACTGGGGGGAACCATTGCTTTCCTGTTAATGATGAGTATCCGAGCTCTTATCCTCAACACCGAAAATCCGTTCCAAAGCGCTAAACGCTGGGGACCGGCCTATGTCTTCCTGGTCGGTTTTATCATTTCCCTCGTGACCATGTTCAAGGGTCTCAAACACCTCAATCTCGAGCTATCGGCGGGCATGAGTTTCGTCGTAGCAATACTGTTTGGGGTATTCGTGGCCGCTGTGGGTTGGGCCTTGATCAATCGGGTGAAGGTGGATCCGAGCGCTGACCGGGACTTTCACTTCGCCAGCGTGGAAAAGGTGTTCACACCCATGATGATCTTTACCGCCTGCGCGATGGCTTTTGCTCACGGTTCGAACGATGTTGCCAATGGCATCGGCCCTCTGGCCGCCGTGGTCAGTATCGTGCAGTCGGGCGGTGAAGTGACACAGAAAGCGGGGTTGCCCCTGTGGGTTTTGGTGCTTGGTGGATTCGGTATCGTTGTCGGGCTCGCCACCATGGGTTATAAGGTCATGAAGACCATCGGTACCCGAATCACCGAATTGACCCCAAGCAGAGGCTATTGTGCGACCCTGGCGGCAGCGGCAACAGTGGTGCTGGCATCACGCACCGGCTTGCCGGTGTCGACTACCCACATCGCTGTCGGTGCCGTCATTGGGGTGGGTCTGGCACGAGGTATCGGCGCTATCGATGTGCGGGTCATCGGGGGTATTGTGATGTCCTGGATAGTCACACTACCTGTCGGGGGTATACTCGCTGCGCTGATTTTCTTCACTTTGAAGGGGATATTTACCTGAGCCACGCTGCGGACAGAGTTGACATGACGCAGCTGGCGTACCCACGAATCCAGGCTCCCAGGATACACAGTCAGCGGTCATACCCTGCCCGGGATATCACCGGCGGCTTGAGATCCTCCTGACCACGTCGCCGGGGCTGGCTCGAGGCGACTCGATGCATTTGAACACTGTCGCGGTTGAAGACATAGCCTGGATCAAAGATGTCCCGTATCCGCAGGGTGTGCAATTTCGCCAGATTATTGTCACGGGCCCACCCAGCAGTGGCAAGACAACCCTGATCCAGAAGTTGCAGGGGTGGCCGGAGGAAGGCTACCTCGACCTCGCCCAGACTGACTGGTGGCGTAGCCGTATCCTTACGTTTCGCCCTCGAGAGGTACATTTCGGCCTCCCGTTCGGGGCCTTGCGGGAAAGTTACACGGTTTTCGACCGGGAATGGCTCGACTCACCTGTCCCGGTTGACCTGAAGCGGGTGCAGATCCCGCCTGGAAAGCGCTGGTTTTTCAGTACCGACTGGCGGGCGAGGTTTGTCTTCGATTTTCAGCTTCTTTCGGCAGACCGTATTTATACCATTCGCAAGGCCAGAGCCAGGGCTGCTACGCACCCCGTGGACGAGAGGCTGACCAGGGACGAGGTGGAAAAGCAGGTGGCCGTCTACGAAACCCTGGCACTCCATTTCCACCGTTGCGGTATGCACGTTATTGTGCGACACACGTTTGATGGTATGCCTCGACGGATTGTGGACACTGAGACGACAGGCTCCTAGCCGGCCGGGGTCTGCTCGTTCAGCCAGGCCGTCAAGGGTTCGGTCGGATAGATCTCGGGTACCAGGTCGCCATCGATCCGTGTCATCAAGCCGATACGATCGGGCCGGGCGCTGATGATGATGTGATGGTGATCGATGTGGCCGGCATTCAGCCACAAGGTTCCTTCCTCTGAATAGGGGTGGTGGCCCACGATGAAGGGTGTGTCGCTTTCAGCCCCCAGCCCCTTGCGAAAGCGGCGTACGTCGCCGCGGGTGTAGCCAGCGGGAAAGCGAGGGCTTCTGATCCGGTTCCAGGTTATGTCATGGACAATATCAGGGAACTGGCGAACATTGGTCAGCGTCTCCAGGGAGATCTTTCTACGTGCCGGCCCTGCGTGACAGGCAATAAAATCCTGCGAAACCACCACCAGCGGCGATTGCCGATAAAACAGCTCCAGTTCCGCTCTGTATTCTTCACCCCGCGACGCGGTGACATGCTTCTCCCAGAGCAAGCCTTGCATCACGCCATGTTTCATCACATCGTGCGAGAAGCTGTCATGGTTGCCGACGATATAGAAGACCTGTTCAGGAAATTGCAGCTTCAGCTTGAAGATGAGGTCCATCATCAGAAGCGAGCTATGCATATCCTCCAGTTTGCCGTCCTGCTCGGGATGGATCGCGTCGCCAAGAATGATCAGGGCCGCTTCGCCATGCTCCAGGCTCTCCAGGAAGGTATTCTCACTCAGGATTTTGAGCAGGTTATCAACCTGTGCGTGCAGGTCGCCTACCAGGATCGGAGTATATTGGGATGGCAGTTGCAGCGTCCCACCCGGGTTGCCAACGGAATCCTTCGGGCAGTGGCTTTGATCCCTGAGGCAGCGGTTTACCTTTTTCAGGGTGTCCAGTGCCTCTTCGGGTGGCAGCGCTTGAATCGCCCCACCAAAAATCTCCATGACCCGTTTCAAGGCCGTCGCCCGGCGACTGGGGATGTGCAAAGCATCTTGCTCTTCTTCTATCAGCGAAACATAGGTTCCCAGTTCCGAGACGGGGTCTCTGAATACCAGGGCGTCACCTTCGTGAAGCACAGAAAAATGGCGGCGGAAGGCGTCGCGTGGTGAACTGAAGACGTACTTTTGATGCTCAGCATTGTTACGGTCTATGGCCAGGGTTTCCCCCGGGGACAGCCGCAGAACGTGGCTGATACCGGTGCAGTAGCGTTGCGGGTCAAACAGGATAAAATCGTACGGGGTCCTCTGTGTTCGGTTATCGACGCTGAGATCGGGATACAGGTGCAGCCGCTGTTTTCCCATCTCCACCGCAAAGATCGGGAATCCGGAAAGCGGAATTCTGATCCTTTTTCCCGATAGACGCAGCTTTTGTGATGGTGCGGGGACGACCGTCTCGTCGGCTGAGCCCAGGTGGCCGAGAAGATTTTTCAAGAACGAGAGCTTGTTCGTCATAGGAGTGAACTTACCATATCGACCCGGATGCCGTCCTGTCGCTGTAACCACCCGGCATGCATGAGATTCGCCGTCTCAGTGCTCGGCGCAGCGGTCTCAATGTCGGTCATCAAGCTGCGTGATCATCCTGGCCAGTCCCTGGATGGTGATGACACCCTTGTAGCGGCCCTCGTCAACAACAAAGATATAGCTGGTATCGTTCTGTTCCATGATGGCCAGTGCCTTGACGGCGGGGGAGTCGGATGTGAGTGATATATGTGGTTCCAGAACGTAGGGGGTGACGGGATTATTCATTAGCTGTTTTGCCTTGGCCTCCATGTCCTCCATACAGGACAACTGATCACCCAGAATCCTGGCCAGCTCTACCATGTATTCCGGAAGACAGGCTTTTTTAAGGATATTTTTCAGGGTAAGCCGTCCGCTAATACGGCCTTGCGCATCGCAAAACGGAATGCCCGGAATGTTGGCCCGAATGCATTCTGCGAATACCTCACTTAAGATCATTCCCGGCTTCGCGACCTTGGTGGGAATGAGTATTTGCTCGAGGTTCATGGTGATGGGCAGGCACTCAGGCCCTAGAGATAGCGGAGATAGATGTAAGCACTGGCGATAAGAATACTCACCAGCATCAGCGGGAAGGCCATTGCCATGAACTTCAGAAAGTGAATACGGTGACCTGCGCGTTCGGCGAAGCCGGCGACGATCAGGTTGGCGCTTGCTCCTATAAGAGAGCCATTGCCGCCCAGGCAGGCGCCCAGTGCCAGCGACCACCACAACGGCATGAGGTGTTCTGCACCGCCGAAACTTGGTGCCATGGATTTGATAAGCGGAATCATGGTTGCCACGAAGGGAATGTTGTCCACGATTGCCGAAGCGATTGCCGATACCCACAAGATAGCCATGGCCGTGACGGCCATATCTCCACCGGTAAGGTCGATCACCTGGTCGGCAAGGATCCTCAACACCCCGGCTTCTTCAATACCCTTGACTACGATGAACAGGCCAATGAAGAAAAAAATGGTAACCCACTCGATCTCACCAAAGGTCTGGTGTACGTTTTCTGACTGTTCCGCGGCTTTGTTCTTCAGATTGGACAACAGCAGCAGCAGGGCAGCACCGAACATGGCGATGGTGGCGGGTTCAAGGCGCAAAGGGTGCGCCATAACGAAGCCGGCAATAACCAGGGCAAGCACAAACAGCGACTGCTTTAACAGCGTCACATCCGTTATCGCCTCGCGTTCCCTGAAGCGCATGATCCGCGCACGTGTATCATCAGAAGCCTGCATGTGGCGTCCCCAGATGACGTAGATGATACCCAGCGTTACCAGCAGGATCAGCGGGACGATGGGCGCGAGGTTGATGAGGAAATCGTTAAAGGACAGGTTCACCGCGGAACCGATCATGATGTTCGGCGGATCACCGATCAGCGTGGCTGTGCCACCGATATTGGAGGCAAAGATCTCCGCGAACAGGAAGGGGTAAGGGCTCATCTTGAGCTCGTGGCAAATCAGCAGGGTGACCGGCGCGATGAGGAGCACAGTAGTGACATTGTCCAGCAGCGCCGAGAACAGCGCCGTGACCACCGAGAGCATCAACAGGATGCCCCAGGGTCTGGCCTGAACCTTCTTGGCCGACCAGACGGCAATGTACTGGAATACCCCGCTGCGCCTGGTGATCGCAACGATTACCATCATGCCGGATAATAGCCCCAGGGTGTTGAAATCGACACCACTTATCGCGGTCTCCTGATTGAGTACGCCGAGCGTAATCATCAGGCCTGCACCCAGAAGTGACACAACCGCCCGGTTGACCTTCTCCGAGACGATGACGGCATAGGTGGCTACGAACAGGATCGACGAGACCCAAAGTGGGTCCCAGCCAAACATCAGGTGAGCTGCGAGTTCGCTGTTATCGTGCATGTCAGTGGTCTGATCTATTGTCCGTTAGGCGTTGTCGGCGATGGGCCCGTTTCCGGTCCTTTATCTTGCGCCGGGGGCGTGTCTGCGCCCGCTTCTTCAGCCAGTAGTTTCATGATGATTCCCTCCAGGACATCCCAGGCGGACACCATCCCCACCAGCTTTCTGGCGTTACCTTCGAGGACGATGACGGGCAAGCTCGAATCCTTGCTTTGCTCAAGCAGCTCCAGCAGTTGCGGGAAACTTGTGTCAGGTGTGCAAAACAACAGTTTTTTTTCTTTCTCGAGGAAGCGTTCTACGGGTTCCTTGGCGACCTCCCGCCAACGTTCCGACATCTGCGCGATTTCATCGGGCAGAAAACTAAGATCAGCGACATTGTAGCGACTAAGCTCCACAGCCGCTTTCGGCAGTAACAGGCGGCCCAGGCGGCGAACACCGAATAGTCCAATGAACGCGCCGCTATCATCGACTACCGGCAGATTGCGCACATGATGTTTGCGCATCATCGACAAGGCGTCGGCAACCTTGTCGGCAGGCCGCAACGCGACCACACGAGATGTCATGATTTTTTTGGTGGTCATGTCCCAGCCTCTCACCGTATCAAGTACTCAAAAGGTATTATGGATGTTGCCGGCCAACAGCTTATGCTGCCCGCTCCTGCGTTTCCTCGGGCATTACAGCCTTTGCCATACGCTTTGAGAAATAGTAGATCCGCTTCAGCTTCTCGATGATGTCCATCTCCAAGGTGTAGGCGGCAAGCCTGTTCGGTTCCTCCGCCACAAGTCGTCTGGCCTGATGCATGGCGGCTGATTCCATGAAACGATTGATATCGCCTTTCATGGCGATGACTTCCTGCGCCGCAACCTGATCATTTTCCATCACTGCATCCGTGGCCATGTCGACAGCGCTTGACACAACATGATGCAATTCCTGGAGGATTTTTCGGGTTGCATCACTGACCGACACCCCTTGTTCGATGCGCTCGTAGCCAAGGTGCACGAGATCGGTTTCAATAACATCGCCAATATTTTCGAGGTCATTGGCCGCAGCCATGAGATGGATGAAATCGTGGGTTTGTTCTTCCGTCAAGGTGTTCTGGCTGATACGTCCAAGATAGGTGATGATACATCCATGCAGGATATCCACCTCATCGTCAATTTTTGCGACCGCCCTGATAGATCCCTGGTCACCGCGCAGGATGGCCGGCATTATTTGCTCCAGCATGTCCTTGGTACGGTCACCCATATGGCCGATCTCAAGGCGCACCCGGTCGAGTGCCAGCGAGGGGGTCTCCAGAAGTGCATCGTCAAGAAACTTGGGCCTGGCAATGACCTTTTCCTCGAGTGGCTTGTCCGGGACCAGCCACTCGACGAGCCGCGCGAACTGGCCGGTAAATCCGATAAAGATGAGGGTATTTGCTATGTTGAACACTGTGTGGGCGTTGGCAATCTGGCGCGGTGTGTCGGCGGCGAGACGGTCCACCCCCGACAATTCCGGGTGTGAGGGAGAAAACCAGGTTACAAACTCCGCCAGCTGCCCTATCAACCCGATCCAGAGTAGTACGCCAAACACATTAAACATCACGTGTACTACAGCAGCGCGGACGGCCTCCCGGGGTTTGCCAATAGACGCCAGCATAGCGGTTACACAGGTGCCAATATTGGCGCCAAAGGCCAGCGCGATACCTGCCGACAGACTAATGAACCCCTGGCTTGCCATGACGATGACGATACCCGTGGTAGCCGAGGACGACTGAACCAGCCCGGTAAAAACGGCGGCGACCAGGATTCCAATGAGAGGGTTGTCCATGCTGGTCATCAGGTCGAGGAATGGCTGGTAGCTGCGCAGGGGGCTCATGGCATCGCTCATCACGCTCATTCCGAAGAAGATCATCCCCAGGCCCATCAGCATGCCGCCGTATTGCTTGATCTTCTCCTGTTTGGAGAAAGACAGCATGCTGAAACCCACTGCGACCATCAGCAATGCTGCCTTGGTGACTTTGAAGGCGACGATCTGGGCGGTGATCGTGGTGCCGATATTGGCCCCCATAATGACGCCGATAGACTGGGCCATGGACATCAGGCCGGCGGTGATAAAGCCGACTACCAGTACCGTGGTTACTGATGAGGACTGAATGACTGCAGTCACGAAGGCACCGGTCATGGCACCCATAAAACGGTTGGTTGTGAGCTTGGCCAGGATGATCTTCATGCGTTCACCCGCCACCGCCTTGAGTGCCTCGGCCATCTGCTCCATGCCGAAGAGGAACAGGGCCAGGCCACCAAACAGCTTCATGCCCATGTTCCACCACTCCATTTGGCTGGAGTCGCTGCTTGCCGCCAGTACTGGCGCAGCGGCGATGCCTGCCAGCACCGCGATTACCAGAAGTACCGTCCTGGGTGTTTCTCTATCCGCTTGCCAAAGTCTGAAGATAGCGTGCATGTCATTCTCTCCCAGCCATGATTATTATTTCTTACCTGCCTTTTTATCGGCCTTAACAATGGTGACAGGTATTGGGGATAAATGGACTACCTGCTCTGCTTTTGACCCCAGCAATGCGTGCGCGAGCCCTGTTCTCCCCTGACTGCCCATGACGATCATGCGGGCGTCGGACTTTTTCGCGACTTCGAGTATCCTGTTTACCGGCAGTCCTACCACCAGCACCGTCTCGGCGTTTTCAAGTACTGGATGTTTGGGATGTTTCTTTCGAGCCTCGTGTATGAACTCGTCCAGCATGTCTGCAGCAACATCTTCCATCCGCCGCAGTTGCTTTCCCCGTCCTTTTACAGAGTAGTAGCCAGGCGCTTCGCCAAGATCATGGACGACATGCAGCACCAGCAGCGGAACTTTCAGCGCGTCTGCCAGATCCGCCCCACACTCGAGCGCCACTGCAGAGTGGGTTGAAAAATCGACAGGCACAAGAATCGCCTGGTCTTTTGTCTTTGCTCCCATTTTTGTTCTCCTTGTGTACTTCGTGCAGCCGAGCCTCACACGGATTAACCGGGCTGGCGTTGCGGGTCTCTCTGTCAGGTCGTTAGTAGGATTAGGATTGCTCGAATATCAGTCGCTCTGTTCTTCAGGCGATTGTGAAAATAGAATCAGTGGGTTCTCACCTGGCCTGGATTGGAGGTGTTTGGCAGCCGCAGGCTTGCGTTCCCGGGCCAGCTCAATTTCTCCCTGATATCTTTATTGTTAATTCCCTCAGTTACCGTTAGTCTTGGAGTGTAGCAGTTTAGTGTGGTCTTGAGGAGAGAGGCCGCTCTCCCGCGATGCGGGCGGAGGCGAGGCACAGTAAGCGGTTGAATCCAAGAATATCATGCGGCAGTGAGCCCGATATACCCCTGCCACCGGCTAGGGATGGGGTTGCGGGTCCCATCGAGGTGGTTAGTGATGGATGGGTTGATTCAGGAACTGGTTTTGTACTGGGCGACGGTGAAGGACTTCTTCGCCTTCGATACGTCGCGCCTGGCAGAGCCGGATATAGTGGTGCGCCTGATCATTCAGGGCCTGCTGCTGTTTGGTTCGGCGTTTTTTTCCGGTTCTGAAACCGCCCTGTTTTCGCTTTCCCGGCTGGATCTGCAGAAGTTGCGCCGGGAACGTCAGCGCCATTCGGAGACCCTGCATGCCTTGCTGGATCAGCCCCGTCGCCTGATTATCTCCATACTTTGCGGTAACGAGCTGGTCAATATTGCCGCGGCCGCGAACATGACGGGGATCGTGGTGAGCCTTTACGGCGTGGACCGCGCCGGCTTGATCAGTATCCTGGTCATGGTGCCTTTGTTATTGCTGTTTGGCGAGGTGACGCCAAAGACCATTTCTGTTTCAGACCCGGTGCGTATCAGCACAGGAATCGTGGCGACGCCGATGAGTCTGTGGGTCAGGATGGTGACCCCCCTGGTGTGGATGATTCGAAGTGTTGCGGACCGGCTCACCACCCTGATCGTCGGCGAGGAGAAAGCCGCCGAGAACATCCTGCAGCTGGACGAGTTCCGCACGCTGGTGGAGGAGGTTGCCAAAGAGGGTGAACTCAACGCTACCGAGCGGGCCCTGATCTACAACCTGCTCGAAGCGGGTGATACCGAGGTTGTGGAGATCATGACGCCCCGAACCCGTACCACCTTTCTCAATGTGGACATGAGCGTTCCCGAAATGGTCGATAAATTCCGGGCTGAACAGCATCCCCGCGTTCCGGTGTTTCGTGTCCATCGGGATAATGTAGTTGGTTTTGTTCACGCCGAAGACGTACTGCGGGTTGTGCTCGACAAGGTGGATCTTGCGACCCTGCAACCTGCGGATATTATGCATCCGCCGGTGGTTGTGCCCCTCACCAAGAAAGTCGATGAGATGTTCGACTTCTTTCAGGCCAATAATGCACGTGCGGCGGTGGTACTCAATGAGTTCGGCGGTGTCGAGGGCTTAGTCAGCATGAAGGATGTTCTGACCTTTATATTCGGCCAGATTTCCGGCGACGTGCAGGGGCAGGAGTTGTATCAGGAGCGTGACGAGAATTCCTATGATGTCAAAGGTGATATGAAACTGACCGACTTCAACAACCTGACCAACTTCGGTATCGAGGATCCGCGCATGACGACCATAGGTGGTGTTGCGTTCCGCCATCTTGACCGCTTACCCAAGGTCGGTGACAGCGTCAATCTGGAAGGCATTCTCATCACGGTGCTGGAAATGGACGAGCATCGTATCGCGTCTGTGCGGGTAAGCTGTCGTCCCGGGGGGCAGGAAGCGGCAGAGCAGGAGGGAACGCCGGAAGGTGAAGCGGAAACTGATGCCGCCGCTGAAGCGGAAGCTGCGGAGTCGGATGCGCCAAAGGTGGAATCGGCGGTTGATGAGCAGCTGCCGGTTACGGTTGATGTGGCTACCGATAGCCGGGACGCGGATCGGAAGCAGAATCCGGGTGATTACAGAAAAGAGGCCTGAGTTATGGAGTTTCTAGTCATCTTGCTGGTTATGGTACTTTTGCTCCTGTTGAAAGGCTTTTTTTCCGGCTCGGAAATCGCCCTGGTGAACTCGGATAAACTCAAGCTGCACCATAAGGCGAATCAGGGTCACAGGGGCGCTCAACTGGTACTGAAGCTGTTTCAGACACCGGACGTGCTTCTGGGGACCACGCTGGTTGGTACCAACATATCCACCGTCGTATTAACGACGATCGGCACCATGCTGATGATTCGCCACTTCGGTGAGTCGGGTGATTTCTATGCCGTGCTGCTGTTCACGCCGCTGTTCCTGATTCTCGGCGAAGTCGTCCCCAAAAGTGTCTTCCAGCAGAAGTCCGACGTAATTGCGCCGATCATTGTCTATCCGCTGCGGATTTTTTCGGCACTGTTCTATCCTATTGTGTTCGTTTTTTCCCGCGTTGCCCGTCTGGGCGCCAGGCTGGTGGGCGGTGGCAAGACGGAACAGAACGTTTTCATAACCCGGGAACAAATGCGTATGGTCGTTGAAATGGCCGATCGCGGGGCGAGCGTGGATGTGTTCGACCGTGCCCGCATCAAGCGCGCGATTCGTTTTGCCGAAACCTCCGTTGGCGAAGCCATGATTCCCGTTGCCGAGATGACGGCGATCAATCGCAACCGCGATACCCGCAGTGCCATCCAGCAGGTGCGCAGGCGCGGTTACAATCGGCTGCCCGTTTACAGTCGGAATATCAGCAATATCGTCGGCATCGTGACGCTGACGACCTGGGATCTCATGGATCCCGAGCTGGCAGGCCGGTCAATCGAGGATCTCATCAAACCCGCCTATTATGTCTCACACTACCAGAGCATCGACCAGCTGCTTCCCATACTGCGCACGCGGGAAGATCACATGGCGGTTGTGGTGGATGAATTCGGCTCCGCGATGGGCATGATTACCATGGAAGATATCCTGGAAGAAGTGGTCGGCGAGATCGATGTGGGTTATGACTTCGAAGAATACCTGCCCCGTCGCAAACGGACATTCGAGGTGCTGGACGAAGAAACCTATATTATCGATGCGCGTCTTCCCATCTCCGAGGCAAACGACGTGCTTTTTGCCAACCTGCCGGCCGCCGAATCGCATACCATCGGTGGCCTGGTGATGGCCCGCTTGCGCCATATCCCGAAACAGGGTGAGTCTATTGTCGAGGCGGGCTTTCGCTTCACGGTGGAAGAGGCCACCGATCGTTCGATCGTTAAATTGCGGGTGGAGCCGGAATAGAGGAGGTTCAGCTTCTGCGCTCCCGGGGGGCTGCAGAACACCCCAAGGCGTACCGATGAGGCTCGGTTGGCCTGCAATGTGGCTATCATTTTCACATATTACGAGCTTTTCGTATATTAGGGCCTGTTAATATCATGAAAACGGCAGCGCTGCCGCTTTCATAATGTAACAGGCCTTGGTGGCTCCGAACTGTCGATTGTGGAAACTACCTAGGGTGCTATACTGTCGTTGTTTGGCGACTGTTAGCTGGATATCCTTTTTTGCCAGGTAGTTTCGATACCAGGGACCGTAGCGGGCCGGGCCAGATTTTCGGCGCGGCGAGGCAGCTGCCCGAAGGCAGCCGACTTTAGTTGACAAGTAGATCCTTATTTATGAGAGCAATAGTTGTCAGGCATTACCAGACCCTGCTCAACGCCTCTGACCGGATACTGGGTTGGGGTGATGCGCCGCGCGTTGATGGTTGGCGGGCTGATGTCAACTACGTTCAAAACAGGTTGCGGGAGGAGTCCGTCCATTTTGATGCGATTTATTCCAGTGGTCTTGAAAGAGCACGACAGACGGCAATGTTCTATGCGAGGTGTAATCGTATACATATCGTACACGACTCGCATCAACTGAATGAGGTCAACTACGGGTTGCTGTATGGAAAGAGCAAGAAGTGGGTGGCGAGACATATTCCCGAGCACAAGAAAGATCCGGATTATGTTTACCCTGAGGGTGAAAGTTTCCGTCAGATGCAGCAACGCAGTGTCAGTTTCCTCGTTGCCCTGACTGAGTCCTGTCCGGGACAAACCCTCCTCTTTGTCATCCATGCCGGCGTTATCAGGGGGCTGGTCAGCCATTTCCTAGGTCTGGAGTACGCTGAGAATCTCAAGCGGAAAATTTCGCACCGCTATATCGGGCAACTCGATTTTGAAGGGGCAGAGTGCAAGCGTTATGACGAGTTGGGCCAGAAATCCGGCTTTGTACGATCGGGCGCAGTCAATCTTCCCTATCGCCGTTCCATGTCAGGGGTTGCACAAGAAAGCACCGGAAGTGGCTTGTATTTGTGATCGTGGTGCTCTGCCTGCCAATCTGAAGGGAGCAGGCGGATAAACTGCGCTACGCCATAATCTAGCCCGCATTTCTCACCAGATCGACACGATCTCGCTTGATCTTTGTTCCCACAAGGAATTTTCTTCCCTCGGAAATACACACGGGTATTCCACTCGGTCAGAAAATCCCTTGTGAAAACAAATCTGCTGCGCGATATTCGCGCCGACTGGTGAGGAATGCGGGCTAGACGTTACGCAGGCGTTGTTCCTCCATATTCTCAAGCTCTCTGGATCCGGATATCACTATGGCAGGGTCGGGGACAAAATCCAGTTCCGCATTGAAGCGCTGGTAGGGAACAGAATTCAGGATGACCTTGATGGCATTCAGCCGTGCCTGGTGTTTGTCGTCTGCTCTGATTACCTTCCAGGGCGCGTGTGTGGTGTGCGTCCTTTTGAGCATTTTATATTTTACCTGGGTGAAGTCATCCCAGCGTTCCTGGGCCGGTGCATCGACCTCTCTCAGTTTCCACTGGTGAAGCGGATCAGTTTTGCGGCTGTTGAAGCGGCGTTCCTGTTCTTCTCTGGTGACACTGAAATAGAGTTTGATCAGGATGGTGCCCTGACGTACCAGGTCCTTCTCGAATCCGGTGACGCTACGCATGAAATCCCGGTATTGCTGGTCAGTACAGAAACCGAATACCGGTTCGACCGTGGCGCGAGTGTACCAGCTGCGGTCGAACAGGACGATCTCGCCACCGCGTGGGAACTGTCTGATATAACGCTGGAAAAACCACTGCGTTTTTTCCTGTTCGGTGGGTTTTGCAAGCGCGACGACCCGGTAGTGCTTTTTGTTCATGTAATGGGTAACGCGGCGGATGGTTCCGCCCTTGCCGGCTGCACCACGCCCCTCGAATAGAATGATCATGCGGGTTCCTGTTTCTTCAAGGTACCGCTGCATCCTGATCAGTTCAGCCTGGTAGGGTTTAAAGTCTTCTTCCCGATGAAAGCGGCGCAGCGCTTTTTTCTCGATATCCCTCAGATGCAGGTTTGCTGATTCCTGTTTCTGTTGCTCCATGACAGGATTGGCGTCATCGTCAGACTCAAGCGGTGTGACATTGTCGGATTTTTCTTTGACCTGTTTAATTGTATTTTTGTCCTGTTGAGCTGACATTCAGGGTACCTGTATAGGGGCCGGGAAACATGCGCTTACTGTAACGCCGAAAACAGGTATTGGGTTGCTGCACTGCTTCAGTAGAACGCGTAATGATATCAGGATAAAATCCAGGCTGCCTTGATATGGGGCAGAGCCCGCGCCGGGCGGGCCTTTGTGTGTCCGGGGCACTCATTCGGCAAGCGGATGCTATTCCCTGACCGAAGACTCGCCGATAATCTGCTCGATGCTTTCGTGGATTTCCGTAGTCTCGCGCGCTATCAGCAGCGTCGACAGCCTGTTGGTAACCGAGCGTTGCCGGTGCGCAAGCAGAATTGCCATGTGATAGATCAGTTTATAGGCAACGAGCTCGTCGTTGTCGAGCAAGGCATCGAAGGCGCTGCGTGGCACGCGAAATACCACCGAATTCACAGAGGCACGGATGCTCGCTGAGCGTGGCAAGCCGTCCAGAATGGCTATTTCTCCGAAGCAGGCACCCGGACCAAGCACCGAGATCAGTTTCTCGTCGCTGCCCGATTTTTTGATAACTTCGGTCTTTCCCTTGTACAGGACGTACCAGGCATCGCCAGGGTCTCCCTCGTTGAATATGATCTCGCCAGCCTGGAACAGCTGCACCTCCACGATGTGCAGGATTTCCACGATTTCCAATGGGTCGAGGTTTTCAAACATCGGGGTTTCGAGCAGAAAGGTTATCATCCTTTCACGCGTCACTGCTGTTGCCATAATTCCCTCCAGGCATATTGGACAGATCAAGTTATATATACTAAGCCGAACACTGGATAGCCGACATACCTTGACGGGACCGTCGGCAGCACGAGCCCATGGACGGGCGAAGTTAGAGCACCAAAAGTAGGCGCTTTAGGCGATGCAGGAGCAAATTGCCGAGGGATGCTGCCGTCGAGCGTACAGGGAGGTATTCACAGCGTGTCCCTTCAAGGTATGTCGGCTATCCAGTGTACTCATCAGTAATTTATATCAATGATAGCCAATTTAGCCAAAAACGCAGTGGTATGAAACTGATATATATCAAGCTCAGCTCATTCTCTTGGCCTTGACGATCTGTAACTGATCCCGGCGGACGACGATAAACCTGATTTAGACCATTAAATCAATAGGCTAAATCTCTATGCGGCCATCTGCGTTGTTGCGTCTCCTTGAGGTAGAATGGCTGCCCCGGCGGTAACGCACCGGGTGGCTTGCTGAAATCGTCAATCACTATGAGACAGTACACTGGATCTTTTGGCCTGGGAGTCTTTGTCGCTGCCGTGGGGCTGGTGGTTTACTTCGGCCTGTTCGGCTTTGATCTGGAAGAAAATCTGGGTCTGGATCTGATGCTAAGAGCGCAAGGCCAAAGGCCGGCGCCGTCCGAGGTGGTCGTGGTCAACCTGGATAAGGCTTCGGCAGACCGTCTCGGGCTTCCTGCGGAACTCCATAAGTGGCCACGCACAGCTTCAGAGACAACAACGATAACGAAGAAGATCTCTACAACGGTTTTCTCCAGTACGCCATTTCGCCGCGGCTCAATGTACAGGGCGAGTTCCGGCGCCGAGAGACCGATCAGGGTGATCTGCGCCTTAATTTCGATCCGGAACTGTTTTCCGACAGCGAACGCCGCAAGGTCAACCAGAGCACCTTCCGGCTGGGCGGGCATTACGAACCAACGCTGACTTCGGATTTCCTGGTTTCCTATATCTACAGCGATAGAAATGAAAAGCTGGCTGTTCCAGGCGACAATGCGCCTGGTATCGACAGCGAAGAGCCTGCCGATGCCAGGCAGCTGGAGGCGCAGTTCCAGTACCGGCAGCACAGGTATAATGTTATTGCCGGTGGTGGCTGGTATGACGTGGACTACACAGGTGGCACTGTGCTCGACTGGACGCCGGTGTTCTCTGTTGCCTGTCCGCCTT
>JAUXDG010000048.1 GCA_030618475.1 Gammaproteobacteria bacterium
GCTCACCCGTCCCGTATGTCGGGTGCCCGTCACCGATTCCGAGGCGTCCTTGACCATCCGATCGACTTCATCATCCGACAGCCCGCTGGATGCCTTGATGATAATATTCTGTTCCTTGCCGGTACCCTTGTCCTTGGCGGATACATTCAGAATACCGTTGGCATCGATATCAAAAGTCACTTCGATCTGCGGCACACCACGCGGAGCCGGTGGAATATCGGTCAGGTCAAAGCGGCCCAGCGATTTGTTGCCGCCGGCGATTTCACGTTCACCCTGCAGCACGTGTACGGTAACTGCACCCTGATTATCGTCGGCCGTGGAAAACACCTGGTTCGCCTTGGTGGGTATGGTGGTGTTCTTGTCGATGAGCTTGGTCATCACAGCACCCAGGGTTTCGATACCCAGAGACAGCGGTGTCACGTCCAGCAGCAGCACATCTTTGACTTCACCACCCAGCACACCACCCTGGATGGCAGCGCCGATGGCGACCGCTTCATCCGGGTTGACATCGCGGCGTGGTTCCTTGGCGAAGAAATCCTGCACCACTTGGCCGACTTTCGGCATACGCGTCTGACCACCAACCAGAATCACGTCATCGATCTCACTAACCGATAAACCGGCATCCTTAAGCGCGATCTTGCAGGGCTCGATGGTACGGGTAACCAGATTCTCGACCAGAGATTCCAGTTTGGCACGCGTAATCTTCAGATTCAGATGCTTCGGACCGGCGGCATCGGCTGTGATATAGGGCAGATTAACGTCGGTCTGCTGGCTTGAGGACAGCTCTATCTTGGCCTTTTCCGCAGCTTCCTTCAGGCGCTGCATGGCCAGCGGATCACCGCGCAGGTCAATACCCTGATCCTTTTTGAATTCATCGGCCAGATAATCAATCAGGCGCTTGTCAAAATCCTCACCACCGAGGAAGGTGTCACCGTTGGTGGACAGCACCTCAAACTGATGTTCACCATCGATTTCGGCGATTTCGATAATCGAGATATCGAAGGTACCGCCACCCAGATCGTATACGGCGATCTTGACGTCGCCGCGCTTCTTGTCCATGCCATAAGCCAACGCTGCCGCGGTCGGTTCGTTGATGATGCGCTTGACCGTCAGACCGGCAATTTTGCCGGCATCCTTGGTCGCCTGGCGCTGTGAGTCGTTAAAATAGGCCGGTACGGTGATAACCGCTTCTGTGACCTCTTCACCGAGATAATCTTCTGCAGTTTTCTTCATCTTCTGCAGTACACGGGCGGACACTTCCGGCGCGGCCATCTTCTTGCCATGGGCTTCAACCCAGGCATCACCGTTATCCGCCTTGACGATCTTGTAGGGTACCAGCTCCATGTCCTTTTGTACTTCGGCATCACCAAAGCGGCGGCCGATCAGGCGCTTGACCGCGTACAGGGTATTGGCCGGATTAGTGACCGCCTGGCGTTTCGCTGCCTGCCCCACCAACACTTCATCGCCTTCGGTAAAAGCCACAATGGAGGGGGTGGTACGATCGCCCTCGCTGTTTTCAATAACCCGTGGCTCACCACCCTCCATCACTGCGACGCAGGAGTTGGTGGTCCCAAGGTCGATTCCAATAATCTTACCCATGTTCGTTGGTCTCCCAGATTTCCAGTCTTTCGATTCCGCATTAAGGTGTCAGTTGCCTCCCTAGATGGGGGCATTCATTTGTTTTTCAAGCCTGTTCGTTTAACTGTCCGCCACTGGATTCCTGGGTGGCCTTGGATACGATCACCATGGCAGGACGAATCAGCCGGTCGTTGAGCACATAACCTTTCTGGACCACGGTTACCACCGTGTTCGGTTTGACATCCGCACGCTCCTGCACGGATATGGCCTCGTGATATTCTGGATTAAATATCTCATTTAACGCATTAACTTCATTAATATTATATTTGCCCATCGCCGCGGTCAGCATTTTCAGCGTCAACTCACCGCCCTCTTTGAGCCCGGCCACATCAGTATTTTCCCCGGCGGCTGCCAAGCCCATCTCCAGGCTGTCCTTAACCGGCAACAAGTCCACTGCGAACTTTTCCAGGGCAAATTTGTGCGCATTGACCAGGTCGCGCTCATTGCGTTTGCGCAGATTATCAATATCAGCCTGCAGACGCAGACACTGGTCCCAATGTGAGTCCGCTTTGTTGCGGGCATCTTCCAGAAGCGCCTGCAATGCATCCGGATCCGCCGCCGCTGCGTCATCACCCGCCGCTTGATCCGACTGCGTTTCCTGCACCGAATCCAGTTCTTCCTCGGCCACTACCTTTTCCTGATCGCTCATTTAATACCTCGATAAAACAATATATTGCATAACTTATCTAATGCACTTATACAGAAGTTTAATTCACTGCTTGATCCCTTGATCCAGCCATACAAAACGCGGAAGCCGGGGACGTTAATTCTTAGTTCTACGTTTTACGTGACCTAGTAGATAGGGGCTAATCCTTCGGATTCAAGGCCGCGCTGAGAATCCGTGCTGTCGCATCGACAATCGGTATGACACGCTCATAGGCCATGCGCGTGGGCCCGATAACACCCAGCACACCCAGTACCTGGCCGTCGACAGAGTAAGGCGCTGTCACCAGACTGCATTCATCGAGCATCTGATAGCCCGATTCTTCACCGATGAAGATCTGCACGCCTTCATTCTCGACGCACTGATCGAGCAGATGCAGGATATGACGCTTTTCATTAAATGCTTCAAATAAGTGTCGTAATGTATTGACTTTACACAGTTCTTCAAACTCCATCAGGTTGGTCTGGCCGGCCAGAACATAATCACTGCCCTGCTCGGCTTCACCCAGCACCTGATCGGCCATCTCCAGTGCCGTGGCCATCATACGGTTGAGATTCTCACGGGTTTCGCGCAACTCTGACACCAGCCGCCTGCGTACTTCATTGAGTTCCCTGCCGGCAAACTGCTCGTTGAGAAAACTGGAGTATTGCTGAAGTTCCGACGCTGAATAATTCCGTTCTGTCTGCAGGATGCAGTTCCGTACCTCCTGGTCATCGATCACCAGCACGGCCAACACCTTCTGTTCCGACAAGGGCAAAAATTCAACCCGTTGCAGGGCTGCGTGATCGCGCCGCGGCAGGGTAACCACACCCGCCATCCTGGTCACATCGGACAGCAGCTTGGACGCGATCTCGGCCAGGTCCTTGGCGTCGGTATCCGCGCCCAGGCTGAGCTTGAAGTCGTCGACCAGCGAGTCTTCCAGGGGCTGGACAGACAACAGCGTATCCACAAACAAACGGTAACCCAGCACCGTGGGCACCCGCCCCGCAGACGTATGCGGCGAACACACCAGCCCCATCTCCTCCAGATCGGAAATGACATTACGAATGGTGGCCGGGCTGAGCTTCAGTCCGGCGTCGCGTGCCAGTGTCCGCGAACCCACGGGCTGCCCCTCACGGATATAACGTTCCGTGAGCGCTTTCAGCAGATACTGGGCTCGTTCCGAAAGTTCCGGCACAGGAGGGTTAACTCTTTCTGGTAACAGATAACGGGTTTACTTTAGCACTCATTGAGTTGGAGTGCTAACAGCTCATGAACCCGCCCGGACATGTGGTAAGTTCACTGGCGAATATCCACAAACCAAGTGTCTGTTTACACCCCTTAAGTCACTGTGCTTATGACCGCTATTAAACTGGATAATATCCCTATTTTCGATTATATCTGAAGTCTTTCAAGAGAGCGCCAATATGATTCGTTCAACACCCCTGCTTTGCCTCTTCAAAAGTATGGCGGGACTTTTTGTTTTTGTAGCCTCAGTGGCGTTCGCCGCTGAGTCAGCCCCGCACTCGAATCCTCGTGACCTCGTTCTGCTCAACTGGTCCGAATACCTTGACCCCGACCTGGTGGCAAAATTTGAGCAGCAGTTCAACGTCAAGCTCAGGGAAGTCTATTTCGAAAGCGATGACCTGCGCGACGACAGGATGCTTGAGACCGATGGCAAGGGTTACGACCTCGTCCTGGTCAATGGCATTATGGTTGATGTCTATCGCAAACGCGGCTGGCTCTCACCCGTCGGTGAGGCACAAATCCCCAACCTCAAACATATCGACAGCCACTGGCTGGATGCCTTCCCCGGTCTCGAGGGTTACGCAGTACCCTACTTCTGGGGCACTATGGGTATCGCCTATCGCAAGGATCTGGTGCAGACCCCGCTGAGCAGCTGGATGGATATCCTGCAACCGGCCGAGTATCTGCACGGCAGGATCGGCATGGTGGAAAACTCCCGCGACGCACTGGGCATGGCACTGAAAGCACTCGGTTACTCGGCCAACAGCACCGATGCAAAGCAAATCAAGGCTGCCGAACAGTTGCTGCTGGCGCAGAAACCTCACGTAAAAACCTATACCTACATCGCCCTGAATGAAGAATCCGCACTGGTCAGCGGTGACATCATCGCGGCCATGCTATACAGCGGTGACGCGCTCATGCTTCAGGAACATCACCAGGAGATTGCCTACGTAGTCCCGAGCGAAGGCGGCAATATCTGGGTCGACTACCTGGTCGTCCTGGAAAACTCGAAAAACAAGGAACTCGCCTGGACATTCCTCAATTTCCTCAATGAACCCGAGAACGCCGCGCAGCTGGCAGAATTTGTCTATTACGCGACGCCCAATAAAGGCGCCGAAAAGCTCCTTCCCGCCGGGTTTCTTGAGGACCCGGTCATCTATCCAAGCCAGGCGGTGCTGAGCAGGTCGGAATTCTACAAACCGCTGCCACCACGCGCCGTCAAAAGACGCAACATCGCATTTTCCCGGGCCCTGCAGTAAATGGATGAATGAAGCTCCGCACAAAAATCCTGCTGCTGCTGATCCCTCTGATTATTTTGCCGATGCTCGCCATGGGCTGGATTGCCTATAGCGAACTGAACGAAAAATCGAAGCAGACGGCATTTGCGGAAATGCAGGCCTCTATCGACCATCTTGCCGGACATCTCGGGCTCGAAGTAGAGACAGCGCTCGCCAATATCGAACTGTTCGCCAATCACACCTTGATCAAAAAATACATCCTGACCAGCGACGAGGAGGAGCGTTATACACTGTTACAGGCGCCGGCACTGCGTGTGCTCGCCAGCTTCCAGGACGCCTTCCCGAACTACTACGAGATTCGCATCCTGCTGCCCGATGGCTATGAGGACATACGCCGGACTTCGGTCTCTTCACTAGACAACCTGACCGAGGAGGAAGACGAAAACCCGCTATTCATGGCGATGCGGCAAGCCGGTGACTCGGTGTCCAGCATGATATTTCATAATCCTGATAACGGCGAACTGGCACTGTTCGTTGGCAAGCCTCTGATACTTCGTGACGCGGCGATAGACCCGACCGGGACAGCGCCGGTATTGCGCGGCTACCTGGCACTGACCATCGGCCTGGAAGAACTGGTGTCGCACGTCAGCAGCGACGTGATCGGCAAGTCGGGTTATCTCCTTGTCACCGACAGACAAGGCAACCCACTGATCCAACCCGAGACCGTAGCAGTCGAAAAAACCGTTCTGCGCGACACCCTGGACACCATCGCCGGGCGCCCGTCCCGGGACAAGCCGGTGAAAACCGTTTTCAACGGGCATTCCTCGTTCATAACAGGGATCACGCTGCTTGAAAACCTGTACCTGCTTGCCGTATTACCCGAGCAGGAAATCACAGACATCCGCTACAAGCTTGCCCTCTCGGTGGTAGCGATCATGCTGGTTACCATCCTTGTCACAGCGGGTACCCTGTTTCTGGTACTGCAGCGACTTGTCATCAATCCCATCCATCGGCTCGGAGTTCTTGCCAGGGAAATCGGCCGGGGAAACCTGGATATGGAAAGCGGGTTGAACTCAAACGATGAGATCGGCACCCTGGCAATGGCTTTCGAGGATATGTCCGGAAGTCTTCGCAAGTCCGATGAGCAGATCCGCTATGTCGCCTACCACGATACGCTCACGGGTCTGCCTAACCGCGCCATGTTTCAGGAGTACCTCAGCCATGTGATCGCACACGCCCGCCGCAACCAGAAACAGTTTGCCCTGCTGTTTCTGGACATCGATGACTTCAAGCGCATTAACGACACACTCGGCCACGAAACCGGCGACCTCTTACTGCAGGAAATCACCGAGCGACTGGCAAAATGCCTGCGCGACACCGACTATGTCGCACGCATGGGCGGTTTCGACGACCCCGATGAGTTCCTCGCCCGACTGGGCGGCGACGAGTTCATCATACTGTTACCCGATATCAGCAACCAGCATGCGCCCGGCGCTTTGGCGCACCGTCTGATAGAAGCCCTGTCACAGCCCGTCTCATTGTCTGATCACGAATTCTACGTCAGTGCCAGTATAGGTATCACCCTCTACCCGGCCGATGGTAAGCAAGGTAGTGAACTCGTTAAAAATGCAGACGTCGCCATGTACCATGCGAAAGAGCTGGGTAAAAACAACTATCAATACTATCTCGAATCCATGAACACGCTGGCCCATGAGAGACTGGCACTCGAAAACAAGTTGCGCAGGGCACTGGAAAACGACGAGTTGTGCCTGTATTACCAGCCTCAGGTTGACGCCACCAGCGGCCGGATCGTCGGCGTGGAAGCGCTGCTACGCTGGTTTGAGCCGGACCAAGGCCTGATACCGCCAGACACGTTTATTCCGGTTGCAGAGAATTCGGGCCTGATTCTCCCCATCGGGGAATGGGTCATCAAAGAAGCCTGCCGGCAGAACAAAGCCTGGCAAAAACCCGGTCTGGAAAAAATCGTGGTATCCGTCAATGTATCGGGCATCCAGTTCGCCAGACAGAATGTCCCCGATGTGATCGATGCGGCGCTGAGAGAGAGCCGGCTGGACCCGCGTTATCTCGAAGCCGAGATAACAGAAAGCGTCATCATGTCTCAGCCCGATCGTGCTGTAGAACAGCTTTCCGCCCTAAAAGAGCTGGGAGTCGGTATCGCGCTGGATGATTTCGGTACAGGTTATTCCTCGTTCAGCTACCTGCACCGCTTCCCGATAGACACACTCAAAATTGACCGCAGTTTCATCAGCGACATCTGCAAAATAACAGAGCATGCTGAAATCGTCGCAGCGATTATTGCCATGTCACACATACTGAAGCTCCGCGTCATCGCTGAAGGTGTCGAGGCAGAAGAACAACTGAATCTGCTCGCCGACAAAGGCTGTGACGTTATCCAGGGATACCTCATCAGCCGGCCTCTACCGGCAGAAGAGGTCACGCAATTGCTGGCCAAGGCCACATTAAAGACGCTATAGCACTCTCATTGGCAACCATCGGGGTTTGCCTGGTGCAAAAAATTAGAGTTGGCGGCGCGGCCCGGAACCGATAGCATTGCCTACCTATGACCAACCCGTTCCAGACAATCGGCCTGATCGCCAAATCCGGCGCCCCTGCTGTTGCCGATACGCTGACGAAACTGATCGGCGACCTCAGGCAGCGGGAACTCCGTGTGGTCCTGGACGAGAGTGCGGCGGTTTACTTCGAGCGGCCTGACGAAGCAGTTTTAAACCGGTGGGAACTGGCAAAAGGCTGTGATCTGGCGATTGTGGTGGGCGGTGACGGCACCTTGCTGAATGCTGCGCGCAGTCTGGCTGAATCGGATGTGGCGGTGCTCGGTGTCAACCTGGGGCGCCTCGGCTTTCTGGCTGATGTCTCGCCCGACGAAATGCACGAACGGCTGGATGAAATCCTGGCCGGACAGTACGAAGAAGAACACCGTTCCCTGCTTCACGCCAGCGTGATCCGCGACGGGCGAACAATCAGCGAAAGCGATGCGCTGAACGACGTTGTCATACACAAGTGGGACATTGCCCGCATGATCGAAGTCGACACGACGATAGACGGGCGCTTCCTCAACTCCCTGCGTGCGGATGGACTGATTGTCTCAACGCCGACAGGTTCGACCGCCTATGCGCTGTCCGGTGGTGGCCCCATTCTCGACCCGGCACTGGAAGCCCTGGTACTGGTTCCCATTTGCCCGCACACCTTGAGTAACCGCCCTATCGTGGTCAGTGACCAGGTGGAAATCAACATTGTTGTACGCGGCGAAAATTCCACCGAGGCGCAGATCACCTGTGATGGACAGGTAAATTTTGAATTGGTGAGTGGTGATCGGATACGTATCACGCGCAAGGATCACGATCTGCGGCTGATCCACCCCCGGAAACACGATCACTTCGACATTATGCGTAAGAAACTGCGCTGGGCGGAACAGCCGTAATGCTGTTATCCCTGCATATACGTGATTTCGCCATTATTGATGAACTGGAAGTCGAATTACGCCCGGGCATGACCGCGCTGACCGGCGAAACGGGTGCCGGTAAATCGATTCTGCTCGACGCCCTGGGCCTGTTACTGGGAGACCGTGCTGATGCCGGGGCCGTTCGCCACGCTGCCGAGCGTGCCGATATCAGCGCGAGCTTCGATGTCTCCGCTATCGAGACCGCACGCAACTGGCTGGCGGAACAGGAACTGGAGCTGGACGGCGAATGCCAGATACGCCGCGTTGTTCTCAGCGAAGGCCGCTCACGCGGCTATATCAACGGCTCCCCGGTCCCCATTCAGTCACTGCGTGAATTCGGCGAACGCCTGGTCGACATACACGGTCAGCACGAACACCAGTCCCTGATGAAGCGCGAACAGCAGCGTCAGTTACTGGACAGCCACGCTGGCCATGACAAGCTGCTGGCCGAACTGGCCAGTATCCATCGTGACTGGAAACACACTCAACACGAGATTGAAGCCATTATCGGCACGGGTCAGGACCGCGATTCGCGTCTTGAGTTTCTGAAATTCCAGTTGCAGGAACTCGATGAACTGGCGCCCGAAGCGGGTGAAGTTGTGCGGCTTCACGAAGAACACGCGCGACTTGCCAACGCCGGCCAGCTGCTGGAGACCTGTGGCAGCCACGTTGCTCGCTTATACGATGACGAACACTCGGCACAAACGGCCATCAGTCGCGCCCTGACCGACCTCGAACCCCTGGCGCAAATCGATTCAACACTCAAAGAGACCAGCGAACTGATTAACAGTGCGCTGATTCAGCTCGAGGAAGGCGTCAATCTGCTCAGGTCCTACCAGGAAGGGTTGGAACTGGACCCACGACGTCTGCAATGGGTCGAACAAAGGCTGGACGCCTTACACAAGGTTGCCGGCAAGCATCGTATCGAGGCGGAAACCCTGACCGATTTCCAGAGCCGCCTGGGTCAGGAACTGGACACGCTGGAACAGGCAGACCAGCAACTGCAGGCGCTGGAACAAAGCCGTCAACAACTGATGGAACAGTTCGACAAATGCGCAAAACAGCTCCATCGCAAACGCGTGAAAGCCGCGGCACAGTTATCCGCACAGGTTAGCGACGTCATGCAAACGCTGGGCATGCGCGGCGGCCGGTTCAAAATTGCGGTCAGCGATAGCGCGACTGACGCCATGTCTGCGCATGGCCGCGACCAGATTGAGTTTCTGGTCAGCACCAACCCGGGGCAACCCCCCAAGCCACTGGCCAGGGTCGCATCCGGCGGTGAGCTGTCGCGCATCAGTCTGGCCATTCAGGTCGTCGCCACCACCGACACGCACATCCCCACCCTGATATTTGATGAAGTTGACACCGGTGTGGGCGGCGCAGTGGCAGAAACTGTCGGCAAGCAGATGCAACTGCTCGGTAAACACCATCAAGTGATGTGCGTGACGCACCTGCCACAGGTCGCCGCACAGGCGCATCACCACCTGCAAGTCACTAAACTGACCGGTGACAAAGCCACGCGCACGCGCGTACGCCCCCTGACTGGCGATGAGCGTGTCAAGGAGATCGCCCGCATGCTGGGCGGGCAAAAAATCACCGGTTCAACGCTTCAGCACGCAGCGGAAATGCTGCAACTGGGGGGCATAAAGCCCGGCAGAAAAAAAACCAAACTGTAGCAGCGGTCTCCTGCTCAGGCTTTCAGGTTCGGGCAGCTCTTCCTGTTGCAGTCGCCGTAAATAATAAGCGAATGATCGCGGATGGAGAATCCGGCCTTTCTGGCAACTTTCTCCTGACAGCGTTCTATCGTCTCTTCGACAAATTCAACGACTTTGCCACACTGATTGCAGACAATATGATCATGATGGTGGCCTTCGTCCATTTCAAACACCGAGTGACCGCCTTCGAAATGATGCCGGCTGACCAGGCCGGCCGCCTCGAACTGGGTGAGGACACGATAGACGGTCGCAAGCCCGATCTCCTCTTCCGCCTCAAGCAGAACCTTATAGACGTCTTCCGCACTCATATGGCGGGTTTCGCTGGTTTCGAGGATCTCCAGGATCTTCATTCTCGGCAGAGTAACCTTCAATCCTGCTTTGCGTAATTCACTGGATTCCACTGTTTTACTTCCTGTCAGCCCGCTGATTCAGTTATTATGCTGTCCGTTCACCGGACCAGCAGTTGTAATTCTTGATGCGAAAGCTTCTCATCCTTATTAGCACAATTGCAAGTTTTTTCCTGGCCGCCTGCTCGAGTGACCCGATCGTCAACCGGCTGCCGTTTGTGTACCGTATTGATATCCAGCAGGGTAACGTCATCGACCAGGAGATGGTGGACAAACTGCGCATCGGCATGAATAGGCGCCAGGCCCAGTTTGTTCTCGGCGCACCGATGCTGATTGATCCGTTTCACGCCGATCGATGGGATTACTTCTACCTTTACACGCCTGGCAGCGATGGCAGAAGCGAAGCAGCGCAGGAGCGCATCAGCCTGTTTTTTGAAGAGGATCGGCTTGTAAACATCACCGGCACCATGCACCCCGATCCCAAACCGGATGTGCTGCCCACCAGCCGGCAGGTCACGTTGATCGTGCCGCGTCAGGAACCCGAAGACGTCGGCATCCTGACCCGTGTCTGGCGCTGGATGGGATTCGGTAAACAGGACCGGGACTAGTCCCCAAGGTCCCCGCCACCCTTTTTCATACGCTTGCCTTCCGCAGCACGTTGTTTGCGCACCTGCTTTGGATCCGCAATCAACGGCCGGTAAATTTCAATTCGATCACCTTCGCGCAAGGTCTGATCCAGCTTTTTCAGTTTACCGAACACACCCGCTTTCAGGTGAGCAGGGTCGATCTCCGGAAAACGATCGAGGATACCGGACTGTTCGACGGCCTGTTGCAGCGTCGTACCCGGCGCCATTTCCAGCTTGACAATCAGCTGTTCATCGGCTTTCGCATAAGCCACTTCAACCGAAATCAGGTCAGCGTTTTCCATACACCTCTACCGCCCGTTTAATGAAAGAATCGACCAGGGAATTGGCGATCTGGTTGAACACAGGCCCCACAACCATGCTCAACACGCGGCTGGCGAATTCATATTCCAGATCGAGTGATACCTTGCAGCCATCCTCGCCGAGAGGATCAAAACGCCAGAAGCCGTTCAGATGCTTGAACGGCCCTTCGATCAGGCGCATTTCAATCATCTTGTTCTGCTGGGTTCGATTACAGGTGGTGAAAGACTTCTCCACCCCGCCCTTGGACAGCTCGATAGTCGCACGAACTTCATCAGCGCTCCGTGAAAGCACCTGGGCGTGCCGGCAGCCGGGTAAAAACTCCGCGTAGGCATCGATGTCATCGACCAGCGCAAACATTTCCGCTGCTGAATAAGGCACCAGCGCTGACTTGTTTATCGATGTCATTTGTCTATTCTTCAGCCAGCCCGAACAGACCGACAAAATCGAGCAACCCGGTCACATTCAGGAAAACAATAAGAACTGCGACCGGTGTTACATAACGCACCAGCGCATACCAGAGTCGATAGCCAGGCCCGTCACCCATGTCCAGTTCCTGCAGGCTGTCGTCACGCTTCATAATCCACACACTGAACACCGCGATCAATAGACCACCCAGTGGCAGCATGATGTTGGCGGTCAGGTAATCGAGTAGATCAAAGACCGTGTAATCCTTGAAAATCGAAATAAACGACAGGGGTTTGAATTCAGCCCAGATATTAAACGAAAGTATGGTCAGAAGGCCGAATCCCCAGGTCGCGACACCGGCATAAACAGCAGCATAAACCCTCGATACCCGCCTGTTTTCGACCAGCCAGGCGACGGCGGGTTCAATCAGCGAAATGGCGGACGTCCAGGCGGCGAACACCAGAAGCACAAAAAACAGTGTTCCGAACAGCACACCACCCGGCATATGACCGAAGGCAATCGGCAAGGTCTGGAAGATAAGACCGGGACCGGCCCCCGGCTCCAGGCCATTCACGAAAACAATCGGGAAAATCGCCATACCCGCGAGCATGGCCACCAGGGTATCCAGCAAGCTGATGATAATGCTGGTTTTGGCGATGGAGGTACGCTCCGGTAAATAGGACCCATAGACCATGATCGCCCCCATCCCCAGACTGAGGGTGAAAAAGGCGTGCCCCATGGCGATCAAGACACCATTGGCAGTGATTTTACTGAAGTCCGGAGTGAACAGGAACCGCAGTCCCTGATCAAAAGCGCCGCCGGCCAGCGCATAGCCATCGAGCATGATCAGCAGCACGAACAGTGCCGGCACCAGAAAGCGAACCGCTTTCTCGATGCCACTGCGTACACCGCGTGCGACCACGATCATGGTCATCACCATAAACAGGGTATGCCAGGCCAACAGGCGTTCGGGATCACCGGTCAGCTGCCTGAAAATGCTCGCGATACCCTCGGCCGTCGCCCCGGTAAAGGTGCCGGCGGCTGACCGGTACACATACGCCAATGCCCAGCCGGCAATGACGCTGTAATAGGAGAGGATCAAAAAGCCGGCCAGTACACCGGCCCCACCCAGCCACCTCCAGAGCGGATTGGCACCCGCTTCCTGCGCCAGGGTCCGCATGGTATTGATCGGACTCTGACGTCCACGCCGACCCAGCAGGACTTCTGCCATCATAATGGGGATTCCGATCACGGCAATACAGAGCAGATACACCAGAACGAAAGCCCCGCCGCCGTTTTCACCGGCAATATAGGGAAACTTCCAGATATTACCCAGCCCCACTGCCGAACCTGTCGCGGCCAGAATAAAGGCAAGACGACCGGACCAGCTACCGTGAATTGATTTTCTTTTTTCGGTCATGGGCTTCCCTGTGGCTCAGAATCTGACAGGGGATTGTCCGCAAAACGGCGAAAATGCTCAAGCTCCTGATCACATGCGTATAATACCGGTATGGCAAAATCGGCAAAGAAGAAAGACAAACCCAAAACGAGCAGCACAATCGCGCTGAATAAAAAGGCGCGTCATAATTATATACTCGAAGACCGGCTGGAAGCGGGGCTCGCCCTGGAGGGCTGGGAAGTAAAGAGCCTGCGTGCCGGAAAAGTCCAGATGGTGGACAGCTACGTGCTGTTAAAGGACAACGAAGCCTGGCTGTTCGGCTGCCTGATCACCGCGCTGCCGACCGCCTCGACCCACATCCAGCCCGACCCGATCCGCACCCGCAAGCTGCTGCTGCACCGCGACGAGATCGACAAAATGGTCGGGGCGGTGGAACGTAAAGGCTATTCACTGATTCCCACTGCACTGTACTGGAAAAAGGGCCGCGCCAAGCTGGAAATCGCCCTCGCCAAGGGTAAAAAGGAGCACGACAAGCGCGCCACCCTGAAGGACCGCGACTGGAAGCGCGACAAACAACGCATCCTCAAGCATGGCTGATGCAACCTCCCCAGGCTCCAGGCCGCATCTCCCTTGAAATCCTGTTATAATGTCCCCACCTGTATAAGGTACTAGGGGGCGACCTGGCTTCGACGTGGGTTGCAAAACCTGAGGTGCATGCCGAGGAACA
>JAUXDG010000129.1 GCA_030618475.1 Gammaproteobacteria bacterium
AAAGCGACGGTATTCTTTGCAGCAGAAACGAAGTGAAATATTCGTTCATCACCCGGCATAAGAATACCTGGCCGATCAGCCTGCAATGCAGGGTATTGGGTGTGACGCGCAATGGTTATTACAGCCACGAGGTCCGGAAGAACAATAGACCGGACGACCCAATACATCAGGAAATGATTGATTGGGTAAAAGATATTGCCGAGAGCTCGAGGTATAGCTACGGCAGTCGTCGGATGAAGAAAGCCCTGAATGCATTGGGTTATCCGGTCAGCCGCAACAAGGCAAGAAAGTTGATGAGAGAAGCTAATGTCAAGGCACGGCAGCGCAAGAAGTTCAAAGTGACGACCAACAGCAATCACAAACATCCGGTGTTTGATAATCTGCTGGAACGCCAGTTTGATGTGCCACAGACCGACCAGGTCTATGCCTCTGATGTGACCTACATCTGGACACAAGAGGGCTGGTTGTATCTGGCGGTGGTGATTGATCTGTGCTCACGTAAAGTAGTTGGCTGGAGCATGAGTTCACGCATGAAGGCCCAGCTGGTTTGTGATGCGCTGAAGATGGCCATCTGGCGACGCAGGCCTCAAGCAGGTTTGATCCATCATTCGGACCGGGGCTCGCAGTATGCCAGCAAAGCATTCCGGCGATTGCTCAAGGCTCACGGGTTTAAAGGCAGTATGAGCCGCAAGGGCGATTGTTGGGATAACGCGGTCGTTGAGAGCTTCTTTGGCAGCCTGAAGCAAGAACAGGTGCAATGGAAACACTACCAGACTCGCTATGAAGCGCAGCAGGACATACTTGAATACATTACCATGTTTTATAACTCTCAGAGACTTCATTCCTATTTGGATTACATGAGTCCCTGTGACTATGAACAGCAATTATTGGAAATGAAGAAAGCCGCTTAACTTGGGTGTCACAAATCGGTTGACCACGTCAAACCCCGCTGCCAGCCAGGTAAGCAATTATTGGTTCTGTTGCCTGCATGCAAACTCAAAGGCGACCTGAACTTCCGCATCCGGCGGTTGCCCGTACCACAGCCCATGGCCAATTCAGCCTGTTTGTTGGTGGCAAACGCCCGTTACGTCTTTTGATTGTTGGCTGGGTGTCAGGACGGCTTCCTCGAATTACGAATCCGGTATAATCGCCAGGATGATTGATTCATTTTTTCGGCGGGCATTTTTCCTTCTTGGCATGCTGGGTATAGCTACTCCGGCCAATGCAGACTGGATAAACCTGACCGGCGCTGAGACCGCGCCCAACATTGCAGAAATCTATGTACTCGACGACCAGGTCAGGCTGGTGCTGGAGGTTGCTGTCGGGGACCTCGATACGTTCGAGGCACTGGTTCCTGATGACTGGCTGAATGACCCCGACATCAAACGGCCGCCACTGTCGGAGCGACTGCGGCAGTTCTCTATGGAAACCTTTCAGGTTCTTACTGACAGGGGAGAGCGCTTGCTGGCCGAGGTGGTTCTGATTGAGCCACGGCTGCGAACGGACCGGCAATCGCCGTTTGCCGGCATGATCAACCCCTACACCCGCCAGCGGGTGCCGGAGGCGCCGGCTGACAAGCGGGTACTCTACGCCGAGATCGCCTATCCGTTCAGCGAGCAGCCTGCGGCACTGACCTTTGTTCCTCCACAGGATGAAGAGGGACGTGCAGCGGTGACCCTGGGGTTTATTACCTACCACAAATCCGTTCCGGTCATCGATTTCCGTTACCTGGGTGCACCGGCGACGTTAAACCTGGACTGGGCGGATCCCTGGTATTCGAAATTCAATAATCCGAACCTCAAGCGCCATCACAAGTCGGCACTGATGTCGTTTCTCTATGTCGAGCCTTACGAGGTACGCCATGAGATTCTGACGCGGGTAAAGGATCTTGAAGCGTGGATGGACCTGGGCTTGCGCGGTGATGAGTATATCGAGGTAGACGAGCTGGAGCCGCTTAAACAGCGTATTGGTGATTTCCTTCTTACGAAGAATCCGGTGCTGGTGGATGGCAAGGCTCTGAAGCCGATTCTGGATCGGACTAATTACGTCAAGGTGAGCATAACGGGCATTCAGCTGGTCGAAAAGCCGGAGCGGCTGGAAATTTCGACTGCCATCGTCGGCGTTATTATTGCGTACATGACCGAGGGTATGCCGCAGCAGGTCACTGTGGACTGGCAGCTGTTCACCGATCAGATTCAGCAAGTCCCGGCAACCGCCACGGATCCGGCCGGGCCACTGCCGTCCTTTGTGAGCCCGGATGATAATGTGCTGACCTGGACCAATTTCCTTAAGACCTACCAGATGCCAACCGTCCGGCAGGTCGCGGTAGCGGATACGTTGGGGGATGTGAAAATCCCCATGGGTTCATTGCTGTTTGCTGCATTGATACTGCCCGTTGGCTGGCGACTCAGGGCGGATCGGCGAGCGGGGAAACCATTTGTGATCTCCGCAATAATGATTCCTGTACTGCTTGGCGGCGCCCTGGTGTCGTACCCGTACACGCAGATCAGTGTTGGCAGACCGGCCCTGATGGCAGGTGAGCTGGACGACACGCAGGCACAGCAGTTGTTGCAGGCGCTGCTGAAGAATGTTTATCGGGCTTTCGATTTTCGCGACGAAAACGATGTGTACGATAAACTGGCCCTGAGCGTCGAGGGTGATCTGCTGACTGAAATCTATTTGCAGAACCGAAAATCGTTTGCGGTGCAGAAGGCGGGTGGCGCACAAGCCAGGGTTAAGGACGTCGACATCCAGCATGCACAGGCCGAGCGGCGGGAGGGCGATACCCCGACCTATGCGATCCGTGGTCAGTGGACAGCCACCGGTACGGTGGGTCACTGGGGACATGTGCATACGCGCAGGAACCAGTATGATGCCATTGTCACCGTGCAAGCCGATCAGGGTGACTGGAAAATATCGGGTCTGGAGCTGCTGGAAGAGCAGCGTATTGATCCAGCGGCACGTGCCGCCACAACAGCGCGCTGAGTGATTCAACGGGAGAAAGAAGCCATGCACTCACACTTCACGACAACTGCCCGGGTAATTATCGGTTTCGCCGTACTGCTACTGACACAATCCGCCCAGGCGGCAGGTTTCTATATCTCCGAAGTGGGCACACCGGGTAGCCTGGGGACAGCGGGTGTGGCAAATCCCGTCAACACATTTTCTGCCGACTCATCGTGGACCAATCCGGCCGGTATGACGGGTTTGCAGCAGGATGAAATGCTCGCCGGGATGCAGGTGCTGGTGCCTAAAATCGAGTTTGACTCATCAGTGGCCGAAGCCGGCGGCAGCGATGGTGGCAATGCCGGTAGTATAGCGGCTATTCCCGCTTTCTTTATGGTCAAGAAAATATCTGATCGCGTTCGCCTGGGTTTTTCGGTCGTTGCTCCACAGGGTGGAGCAATGAACTACAGCGATAATTTCGTCGGGCGATACGGGGCTACCAAGGTGGCACTCGCTGCTATAGGTGGCTCGCCGTCCATGGCCTACAAGGTAAATGACCGCTTGTCGCTGGGTGCAGGAGTGTCAATTATCCACACCACCTTTGAAGAGAGCATCGCCATTGACCATGGCCCGTTACCGGATGGCAAGGTCAAGTTCGATAATCTGGATGACCTGGGTTATCAGCCCTTTGCCGGTCTGACTTATTACCTGTCCGACGACCTCATGCTTGGGTTGGTATATCGCGCGGAAATGGATGTAAATCTGAAGGGAGACCTGAATTTCCGCAGTCTGGCCATTCCCACACCGCCGGCAAACAATATAGAGATTGACTGGGATAATCCACAGGTGCTCAAAGCCGGTCTGCGCTATGAGTTTGCCGAAGGCAAGCAGGTGATGTTCAGCGCGGACTGGGAAGACTGGTCGGCATTCGGCAAAAATCAGCTGGCCATTACCGGTGGAGCGCTAAACCCGGCAAGTGTGCTGGAACGTAATTTCAAGGATACCTGGAGTGCTGGTGTCGCGTTGGTTGACATGAGCAAAAAAACCGAGGGCTATTCACTCGGAATTTCCTATGACAGTTCACCGGTGAGTAACAAGGACCGGACCATCGATCTTCCTTTTGATGAGACTTACAAGCTTTCTGCGGCTTACGCCTGGAAGGGGCACGAGAAACTGGATTTCGGGCTGGGCGCAACGTTGCTGTATTTCGGTGATGGCAAGGTGGACCAGACTGCACAGGGCGTGCGCTTCAAGGGTAAGTTTGACACCAATATGGCGTTATTCCTGGGCGGCACGCTGCGCTATGTTTTCTGATCTTTATGATCAGTATTGAGTCACTTCAGTTTGCCTACCCGCAAGACGGATTCAGTTTACAGATTCCGGCATTTTCCGTCCCGGCTGGACAGAAACTCGCCGTCATTGGCCCCAGTGGTTCAGGCAAGACCACGCTGCTCAACCTGATTGCAGGGATATACCGGCCCGATACCGGACATATCCAGGTCGCCGGTGCCCCGGTACACGAACTCTCCGATGCCGGCCGGCGTGACTTCCGCATTACGCACATCGGTTTTGTCTTCCAGGACTTCGAACTGCTGGATTATCTCAGCGTACTGGATAACATCCTGCATCCCTACCGTATCACCCGTGCCCTTAAGCTGACGGCCGGAGTACGCCAGCGTGCCTGCGAACTGGCCGGGCAGATGGGTATCGGCGACAAGCTGCAGCGTCATGCCGGCGAGCTGTCCCAGGGTGAGAAACAACGCGCGGCGATCTGCCGGGCGTTGTTGCCGCAACCGAAACTGATCCTGGCAGACGAAGCCACTGGCAATCTCGATCCCGACAACAAGCTGCATATTCTGGACCTGTTGTTTGACGCGGTCGATCAACACGGTGCAACCCTGCTGGCCGTCACCCACGACCATGAGCTGCTGCCACGCTTTGACCGGGTCGTGGACTTCCACGATTTCAGGCAACCCGCTTGATCGACAGCCTGTACATTGCCTGGAAGTACGTCACCTTCAACAAGGTGAAGACCACTATCCTGGTCACCTCAATTACCCTGATTGCCTTCCTGCCCCTGGCCCTGCAAGTGTTGTTGAATGCAAGCGAACAGCAGCTGCGTGCCCGGGCCGGAGAGACGCCGCTGCTGGTCGGAGCACGCGGCAGTGCACTGGACCTGGTGATGAACAGCCTGTACTTCAGCGATAACGTTTCACAGTTGATCAGCATGCGCGCGGCTGAGCAGATTGACGACAGCGGACTGGCCGTGTCCATCCCGTTGTATGTGCGCTTTCACGCCCGTGGTTTTCCAGTGGTAGGCACTTCGCTGGATTACTTCGATTTCCGCAGGCTTGAAATAAAACAGGGACGCATGCTGGCCATGTTGGGTGAGTGTGTGATCGGGGCTGATGTGGCGGAGCGCCTGGGCCTCGGTGCGAATGACAGCCTGATCTCGTCACCGGAAAACCTGTTTGACATCGCCGGTGTCTACCCGCTGAAGATGAAAGTGACCGGCGTCCTGGCAAGAAGCCACAGCGCCGATGATGCGGCCGTTTTCGTGGATACCAGGACGGCCTGGGTCATGCAGGGGCTGGGCCATGGCCACGAGGATGTGACCCGGACCCGGGACAGCTCGGTTGTCCTGCAGCGGAACGAGCGCAACGTCACGGCCAACGCCAAGCTGCTTCACTACACGGAAATCAGCGAAGCCAACCTGGGCTCCTTTCATTTTCACGGCGATGAAAAAGATCATCCGCTTACGGCCGTTATCTCGCTGCCACAGGATACGAAGTCGGCCACGCTGTTGCGCGGCCATTACCTGGAGGACAAGCAGTACCAGATCACCCGGCCGGATGATGTCATCGATAGCCTGATGGAAAATATATTTCGCATCAAAAGTGTCATTGATGCCGTGATTGTGATTGTCGGTTTTGCGACCGTGTTGACCCTGCTTCTGGTGTTTGTGCTGTCACTGCGTTTGCGGCAGGGTGAGATCGATACCATATTCAGGATTGGCTGCAGCCGCATGACGGTGGCGCGTCTGCTGGCTGCGGAGATACTGATTATTGCAGTAGTGAGCGCTGGACTCTGCGCCGCCTTGTTGTGGCTGGTGCAAGCCAACAGTAATGAACTGGTGCGGTCTCTGATATTGCGTTGAATGATTCGCCAGCGCCTGCCGCGGCGCGGGCAATGGACAACGCTTTGGTTTAAACTCCTTTATACAGGGCATCCGATTTTGAGAGTAACCACCATGATAAGAAAATTCCTTGTTGTCTCGTTAGTGGCTTTCTGTGGCGCCGTGTTGGCGAATGAGACGATCAGTGTTTATCAGCTCGACGGCTCTATTCATTGCCAGGCAGCTGAGGTCACCACCCCGGCCCAGGCCGCAGATATACTGAAACAGGCGGACGTGAAAGTGATTTCCAGCGCTTCCCGGTCTGTGCCTTTCAGCGTATCCAGTGCCTGTGGCACCCCGACGGGTAAGGCCAACGTTCTCGTGGTGGACGCCGGGGACTGGAAAAAGATGCTGAGGAAACGCCCGGATGCACATGGTTTCGGTGTCTGGGTGTTCGACCGCTCGGCTGTCGAGGTCTATAAGTATGATGGCAGCCTGCAGTGTGATCGTGGCAAGGAGATTTCCCTGCAGGACATGGCCGGGGAGTTGACGGAAAACGGTATCGGGGTTAAAGCCAGCCGCAAGGGTAGTGACGGCCGGATGCATATCACCATGTGCGGGGCTTCTACCGGCCGTCTGAATGTCTACTCTATTGCGACCGAGTCCCTGCCCAGAGCCCGGGAACTGGGTTTTGAATTGCTGGTGACACGGCAGATGACCAACGAGATTGGTGTGCCTTCGGTGAATCGGCGCGCCCCTGCATTATCGCGAACACCGCGCGATCCCAAAACGGCAGCAGGAAGAGGCGCTATACCGAAGCTCTGGTAAATCACATTACCCTATCTACGCAGACGTTCCATTTCCCAGCTTGCTGCTGTGCTGTCCTGACACAGCCCGTAACGAAACGGTGGCGTCATATAAGGCAGGACGTAGCGTAGATCGGTGAACCAGACGCAGTGCCCGTCAGCCGTGTTATCGATTCGGTACAGTACCGGAAATTCAGCAAATCGCCGGAAATAATCCAGCTGGGGGTTCTCCCACAGCGCACGGATATAGCCGGCATTTTTCCTGTCGTCACCGAATCGCCTGTACGTTTCCCAGGACAGTTTGTCCGGCGCCTTGTAGGTTGTGTGCACACCCTTCCAGAATCCGTTTGCATTGCCTGTTGCTGAATAACCGCCGGCAAGATTGACGTAAGCAACCTCATAGCCGTCGCCATTATCGATGATCAGCTTCCAGTTAAAAGGTGAGGCTGGTTGTGGCAGGGCCGTGGCGCTGGCATCAAACAGGTTCTCCCGGCGCATCTGTTCGTGTGCCAGTGACAGGGCCTGGTGCTTCAGAAGGCCCTGGAAACCGATGTA
>JAUXDG010000056.1 GCA_030618475.1 Gammaproteobacteria bacterium
TCGGGTTTTCGCCGCCGATTTTGATGGAACCTATTTGTATTTCGCGTGTCGAATTGCGTTTTCGATTCATGTCCGAATTCTCTTGAATCCGATAGACAGGTTCAGGTAGTGATTCTCGACCTCACGAACCAGGCCCTCTGCGCTCAATCCACAGTCAGCGAGCAGTTCCTCGCGAGGTCCATGATCAAGAAATTCATCCGGCAAACCGACGTTGATAATCGGGGTCTGAAGCTGGCTTGCGGCCAGGTATTCGTTCACCGCGCTGCCGGCGCCACCTGCCACAACGTTGTCTTCGACAGTGACCAGAAGTTGGTGGCTGGCTGCCATCTCCGCTATCAGGGATTCGTCCAGAGGTTTTACAAATCGCATGTTAACGACGCTCGCATCGAGCCGCTCTGCAGCTTCCATTGCATTCGATACCATGGCTCCGAAAGCAAGAATTGCGGTCTTCTTTCCGTGCCGGCAGACCTTTCCCTTGCCGATTGGCAATGCTTTCATTTCCGGCTCGACCGGCATACCCGGGCCGCGACCGCGCGGGTACCGTACCGCCGTGGGTTGGTCCTGCAGGAAGCCGGTGTACAACATTTTCCGGCATTCGTCTTCGTCGGCGGGTGCCATGACGATCAGGTTCGGGATACAGCGCAGGAAGCTGAGATCAAAACTGCCGGCATGCGTGGCGCCGTCCGGACCCACCAGGCCTGCCCGGTCAATGGCAAACAAGACGGGTAGATTTTGAATCGCGACATCATGGATGAATTGGTCGTAGGCGCGTTGCAGGAAGGTTGAGTAAATGGCTACCACCGGCTTCATGCCATCACACGCTATGCCGGCCGCCAGCGTTACAGCATGCTGTTCAGCAATCCCAACGTCGAAATACCGCTCGGGGAAACGTTTGCAAAACTCGACCAGTCCAGAACCCTCACGCATCGCGGGTGTGATTCCCACCAGGCGCTGATCCTTCTCCGCCATGTCACAGATCCAGTTGCCGAATACCTGGGTGTAAGACGGTGAGGTGGCCTTTTTAGCGGGTATCATTCCGACACCCGAGGCGAAGGGAGTGACGGCATGATAGGCAACAGGATCTTCTTCCGCCGGTTCATAACCATTGCCTTTGCGCGTTACAACATGCAGGAGTCGTGGGCCTTTCCTGCCTGAGAGCTTGCGCAATACGCTCACCATGGCCTGGAGATCATGTCCGTCTACCGGACCGTAATATTCGAACCCGAGTGCTGCGAAGAGCGTGGCGGGGGTGAGCATTTTCTTAACACGCTGTTCCGCGCGTTTAGCGATTGCCTTGACCTGCGGGAGTAGTCTGAGGGAATTCCATCCCTTGTCATGGTTTGTTGGAAACGACCAACCGTTCAATAACTGCGTTAAATGATTCGACAGTGCACCCACGTTGGGTGAAATGGACATGTTGTTATCGTTAAGGACAACCAGTATGTCAGCGTTGAGATCACCGGCATGGTCCAGTGCTTCAAACGCCATACCAGCCGTCATGGCACCATCGCCGATCACACTGACAACCTTGCGGTCATCCCCGCTCTGTTTGGCGGCGATTGCCATGCCCAGCGCGCCGCTTATCGATGTTCCGGCGTGTGCGACACCGAATGTGTCGAAGCGGCTTTCGATGCGTTTCGGAAATCCGGATAAACCCCCTTTTTCGCGAATCGTGTGGAGCAAGGTTCGCCGACCGGTGATGATTTTGTGAGGATAACATTGGTGGCCTATGTCCCACACCAGACGGTCTTCCGGGGTGTTGAAAACATAATGCAGAGCCAGGGTTAGTTCTGTCGCACCCAATCCCGACGCAAAGTGTCCGCCACTTTTCGCGACCGACTGGATGAGATATTGACGAAGTTCAAGAGCGACCGCTTCAAGGCTCGATTCGGAGAACTTGCGCAAATCAGAAGGCGCGTCGATCGTTTCCAGCAGGGCGAATCGCCTGGCGGTGAGTTTATCCGACCTACGGTAGGAAGGTGTGGCCAGTAGCTGCTCAGCTTGCCTGTATGAGATTACCGCATTCACTCTCGACTCCTCACCATGATGGTTGCATTTATCCCCCCCCTTGAGCTGGCAAACGGGTTGCGTGGTCAGGTCGATATTTTACTGTTTGGCATTCGGTAAGATGGGAAAGTTCCATGAATGGCCGCAAAAATACCCTTGGGAACTTTTCTTATTGACCGCGGTATAACTTTGTATCAGCCGTATAGTCGCTGTTGGTTCAGGCTTATTCGATCCGTAAACGCCAGGACACATGATTCATTTGAAATTATTTGTGCTGTGCCTGGATCGAGACAAGGCGGCCGTTGAAAGCCATAACCGGAGGAGCAGGATATGGAGGTCATACTAGCAAAGCCGAGAGGATTCTGTGCCGGTGTAGTTCGGGCGATAGCAATCGTTGAGACTGCACTGGAGATCTACGGTTCTCCTGTTTACGTGTTACATGAGATTGTCCATAACCATCATGTGGTGAAGGACCTGCAGGAACGTGGTGCCGTGTTTGTTGAAAAACTTTCGGATGTCCCGCCGAGCGCTGTTCTTATATTCAGTGCTCACGGCGTCTCGAACGCAGTTGTCTGTGAGGCGCAGACCAGGCATCTGGATATTATCGACGCGACCTGCCCTTTGGTGTCCAAAGTCCACCTTGAGGTTGCACGGTTTGCCCGTGCCGGCCGGGAAGTGGTCTTGATCGGGCACGCCGGTCATCCGGAAGTCAATGGCACTCTGGGTCAATACAATCCCGCTGGCGGAGGGGCGATTTATCTGGTCGAGACCATCAAAGATGCCGAGAACCTCGAAGTACGTGATCCTGACAATACGGCAGTCGTGACCCAGACCACATTATCGGTGGACGATACTGCCCGCATCATTGAATTATTGCACCAACGTTTCCCCAACATTATCGAACCACACAAAGAGGATATTTGTTACGCAACACAAAACCGTCAGAATTCAGTGAGGCAGTTGGCCGGCGAGGTTGACGTGCTGCTTGTCGTCGGGGCTCGCAACAGTTCGAACTCCAACCGACTGCGCGAAGTAGGTGAACAGATGGGGGTGCCGTCATATCTTGTCGAGGATGCCGGTGACGTGGATCCCGCATGGTTTCGTCGCAGTTCCCGCGTTGGTGTAACTGCCGGGGCTTCTGCGCCTGAAGTACTGGTCCGTGGGGTGCTGGAGTTACTCTACAAACTGGGTGCAGATCATGCGAGCGAGTTGGCCGCATCCGCTGAAGTTACCATGTTCCAGCTCCCTGGCATATTGAAGAAGCAGCTTGCAAATGCTGCCGGTGGGCACAGGGTAAGGAGGTTTTTATGAGTATTCCTCTACGGCAGCAGTATCAGGTTGCACGATATATCGTCGGTCGGAAACTCAGAGGTGCGCGACGCTACCCGCTGGTACTTATGCTGGAACCACTGTTTCGTTGCAACCTGGCCTGTGCCGGTTGTGGGAAGATCGATTATCCAGCGGAGATCCTCAACCGACGTTTGAGCGTTGACGAGTGTGTCGAAGCTGTTGAGGAATGCGGGGCACCAATTGTGTCCATAGCAGGGGGTGAGCCGCTGGTACACAAGGAAATGCCGGAAATCGTGTCTCAAATTATCCGGCGCAAACGGTTTGTGTATCTGTGTACCAATGCGCTGCTGCTCGCCAGGCAACTCGGCGACTATAGCCCCTCTACTTACTTCAATATCTCTATTCATCTCGATGGCGGGCGCGATAGGCACGATGCTTCGGTGTGCCAGCGAGGCGTATACGACAAGGCGGTGGATGCCATCAGGCTCTGTATCGCCAAAGGCTTCCGGGTAACGATCAACTGCACCCTGTTTCAGGGAGAGACTGCAGAAGAAATTGCGGGCTTTTTTGATTCGGCTATGGCTTTGGGGATAGAAGGCATCACTGTTTCTCCCGGGTTCAGTTATGGGCATGCACCGGACCAGGAGGTGTTTCTGGAGCGACATGCTACCAGGCAATTATTCAGGGATATTTTCAAGCTGGATAAGGGGCGGAAATGGAAGTTCAACCACTCCAGTCTGTTCCTGGATTTTCTTGCCGGCAACCAGTCTTTTGAGTGTACGCCTTGGGGGAATCCGACACGTAATGTCTTCGGCTGGCAGAAACCCTGCTACTTACTTGTAGACGAAGGATACGCACCGAGTTACCAGGCACTGATGGATGAGACAGAATGGGATAAATATGGTACGGGACGAAATCCAAAATGTGCAAACTGTATGGCGCACTGTGGATATGAACCCACCGCAGTCAACGCAGCATTTTCCCGTCCGTTGGAAGCATTGCGAACGTCGCTACACGGGCCCCGGACACACGGACCTATGGTACCGGAGTTAGTTGCTCATTATGGTTCATCGCAGCGAGCTGGCGCGGCCGAGGTGGTGGTGGATGTGCTGGATGGTAAACGGGGCATATCCCCCTGAAGGTCGTTCAGGAGGCATTGGCGTGTTCAAGTTTCTCTATCCTTTCAGCATCATCAATCGTGACTTGTCGGCTACAGTGGGTGGTCGCATTGTTCCGGAGCCGAGCCTGTTTGACGAGATTGACGGATCTTCCTCTATCAGAGTTGCATTGATCGATGATGGCACGTTGGCCCGTGAAGTTATAGTGCGCGGCAATCACACCCGGATCGGTTTAACACATTTGCTGACGTTGTTGGTCCTCCTGGTGCCGACAAAGTTTTCTGTGGTAAGTGCTGACGAAGAGGCTCTCAATCCTGTCACTGTGATTCAGCGTTTCGAAGACATTCTTATCTCGGTCATGAAAAACGCCGAGGAACTTGGCTATATGGGCCGGCATGAACGCTTGTCTGCTGCGGTACTTGAAAGTCATCATTTTCCGACCATCGCACGAGTTGTTGCCGGCAAACACTGGAAGCGGCAGGAGCCCGAACAGCAAATACTCCTGACCGACACATTCAGTGAACTGAGTGTCGCCACCTACGCGGGTCAGTTTAACAGTTATTCCGGCGAGAACTTCAAAATAGGGTCGGAGCGACGGTTCGGGCAGGACAAGGCGGTTGTCCGTGCAGTGCTGTCGAGACCTGGCGGGAAGAAGCGGCAATTCGATTACATGTTGAAACGGTTTGATGGTGCCTGGCGTATCGTCAATATTACTGTGAATGGAGTGAGTGACTTGGCAATCAAGCGCGTAGAGTTTCGGAGTGTTATCGAGGATAAAGGCTTCGATGCATTAATAGTGAAGCTGAGAGAAAAGATTTCTCTGTACGAGGCTGGATCTTAATGCGATGGATGGCTGGAATCGGTAGAACAAGAACGGAAGATGGTGTTCGGTGATGGTGCGTCATGAGTCAAATGGTACCCCCGCGCTGATCCAGCTCGATAGCCAGAACCGGTTATTCTGTCGGGGTCGATGGACAGCCGATGCGGTGGCGGGTCTTGCCTCACCGCAGAGTCTGCTGCGGCTCTTTCCCGATAATTCAGTGACCCTGGATGCCAGCGGCATTGATGCACTGGATACGGCGGGTGCCTGTCAGCTCAAACGGATAGAATCAGATCTCCTTACTGCGGGTTATGAAGTCGGTATTACCGGCCTGCAGGACCGCTACCGCATTCTCCTTGATGAGATCGAGTCGCACCCACTGGAAAACGTAGCCGGTCCTCTACCGACACCCGGCATGCTGGAGGCGGCTGGTCGCTGGTTCGTGGCAGGCAGAGATGAGATGGAGCGCTTTGTCGCCTTCTTTGCGGAGGTCATGTTGCGGCTCTTCTGGTTCGCCGGCCATCCGTGGCGAATCCGCTGGTCGGAAGCCTGGGGTAATGTTTATGCGGCGGGTTGTAACGCCATCGTAATTGTTGGACTGCTGTCGTTTCTGATGGGCGTAGTCATCGCCTATCAGGGCGTAGCCCAGCTACGTATCTACGGTGCCAGCATTTACGTCGCGGACCTCGTCGGTTTGTCATTGCTGAGAGAGTTGGCGCCACTGTTGACAGCAATCATCATTGCCGGACGTACCGGATCGGCCTATGCCGCGCAGATCGGAACCATGCAGGTCACCGAAGAGATTTCGGCATTACGAACGATAGGGGTATCCCCCCTCGACCTGCTTGTGGTGCCGAAAATGCTGGCGTTGCTTCTGGTTCTGCCACTGCTGGCCGTGTTTGCCGATATTCTGGGCGTACTGGGCGGTATGGTGATGGCCAGGATCCAGCTCAATATAGGGTTTGCAGCCTTTCTCGATCGAATCGCCGAGTCGGTCTCGTTACGCTCATTTCTTATTGGTGTCTGTAAGGCGCCGGTGTTTGCCGGAATTATCGCGATTGTTGGTTGTTACCAGGGATTCCAGGTCAGTGGTGGCGCTGAAAGCGTGGGGCAGCGTACAACCGTGGCGGTTGTTCACGCGATCTTTCTTGTGATCGTCGCGGATGCGTTGTTCTCGGTCGTATTCAGTGCACTTGGTATCTAGGAGCATAGCTGTGTCAGGGCAAGCCGGAAAGCATATTGTTGTGAAGATGCGCGGTGTTACCACCCATATGGGTGGTCGACGAATACACGATAAAATAGATCTCGATATCGTTGAAGGGGAGATCTTTGCGCTTGTTGGCGGAAGTGGTACAGGTAAGACAACCCTCATGCACGAAATGATCATGCTTCGGAAGCCTGATGCCGGGGCAATACAACTGCTTGGCAAGGACCTGGCCAGAATTACGCGCGCCGAAAGACAGGTGTTGCGAAAGCAATTCGGTGTGCTGTTTCAGCACGGTGCTTTATTCAGTTCGTTGACTGTGCTTGAGAATGTGGGTTTCCCGTTACGCGAGCACACACTACTGGATAATGAACTTATTGACAGCGTTGCCCGGGTGAAAATCATGCAGGCCGGCTTACCTGCCGACGCCGCTTTCCGGTATCCGCGGGAATTGAGTGGAGGCATGATCAAGCGTGCGGCGCTTGCCAGGGCCATGGCACTGGATCCGAAAATTCTGTTTCTTGATGAGCCGACGTCCGGGCTTGATCCACACAGTGCGAGCGCTTTTGATGACCTGGTTCTGCGCATGAAGCAGTGGTTCGGGTTGACCGTGGTTATGGTAACCCATGACCTCGATACCTTGTGGCAGGCCGCTGACAGGGTCGCGGTGCTGGGAGAGAGTCGGCTGCTTGGCATGGGCGATATGGATTCACTGTCACGTGAGAGTCACCCGTTGATAAGCCAGTTTTTCGAAGGACCACGAGCACGTCACCGGCATACAAGCTGAACAGCAGAGAGATCGCGATGTCAGAATTACGAAATAGGTCTGTTTCCACTCGGTAATGGCAGGGCAGCGGGTATGGAAAGTCAGAAGCACTACGCGATGATCGGAGCTTTTATCATTCTAACGGGTGCTTCGTTTATTGGTGTGACACTCTGGCTGGCATTTGGGGATTTTACCAAGGGTTTTCGAACCTATCTCGCCTACATGGAAGAGTCCGTTTCTGGACTCTATGTCGATGCGCCGGTTAAATACCAGGGTGTGGAAGTGGGACGTGTAACGGCACTCGATCTGGACGCGGATAATCCACAGCGTGTGCGGATTACTTTTGCCGTTGAATCCCGAATTCGGATTGCCGAGGACACGGTTGCAACTCTCGCGTTTCAGGGCTTCACCGGCATTGCTTCAGTTGAGCTTTCCGGGGGCGCGAGTGATGCGCCGCGGCTCGAGCGGGGCGAAGCTGAGGAGTTTCCGGTTTTGAAAACTGGTCCGTCGCTCTTCACCCGTTTCGATACGGTGATTACTGAATTGATCGCCAATGTGAGCCGTGTCGCGGAGGATACCCATAAACTTATGAGCCCGGATAACATCGAGAATACGGAGAAAATTCTGCTGAATGTAGAAACGTTGACCGGGGCACTGGCCGGGAAGCGCCAACAAATGGCGCAAAGTGTCGAGGATATGTCGCGCATGATGGCTAGCGGAGCACAGGCAAGTGCGCAACTGCCCGGTTTGATTGCGGGGCTGAATCGAAGTGCGGCATCTGTGCAGGCGGTGGCTGAGGATATCGTCGGAACGAGTCAGGCGGTACGTTTGGGGGTGCAGGCGACGCGGGACGATTTACGCATGTTGTCCCGGCGGGCATTGCCCGAATTTGAGGCCCTGTTACTGGAGATCAGGCAGTTGGTCGCCAGCCTTCACCACGTCAGCCAACGGATGGAGGAGGATCCGCGGCAGATGCTCTATGGCCCGACGCTTGAACCACCGGGGCCGGGGGAGTGAGGGAGCTTATGTTTGGTCGATGCAAGCCACTGATGAATGCCTTGACATTAACTGTTGTCGGTCTTTCCTTGAGTCTAAGCGGTTGTAGTCTGCTGCCGAACGCAGAACCCGTTATGATCCATCGCTACACCCTTGATCATCCGGCCGCTGAAAAAGTGATCGATCCGAACGGGCCTGTTATCCTCGTCTCACGCATCCATACGCGTGCAGGGCTCGCATCGCAGCGAATGATGTATAGACGCAGTGCACACGGTGTTGCTTATTTCACCCGAAGTCAGTGGGTGGCTCCGCCGGCCGAGATGCTGGGGCCACTGGTTGTCGATTCACTGGAGGCGAGCGGGCGCTTTAACGCGGTCGTGCAGCCGGGTACACCGGTTGCCGCAGAACTGCGACTCGATCTTGAACTCGCCGAACTCTATCAGGACTTTTCGAGCCAGCCAGGCACTGCGCACCTCAGCCTAAGGGCGCAGTTGCTGGACATGAATAGGCGTCTAGTGCTGGCAACGCAACAGTTTGACTATGCTGTATCCTTCGAGCCGGGTAACGCCGCCTCCGGCGTTGAGGCATTGAATGCGCTGTTGGAGGGGTTTCTGCCCGAACTGGATCTCTGGGTGTGTATAAGCAGTGGTGTCTGACATGCAGACACTCTCTTGTGTAATAGTTACCTTTCAGGCCAGGTACTATTTTAAATTATATCTCTGGCAGAATGGGATAGCCTATTAAGTGAAATGCCTGTGCTATCAGTGTCGGGGAACCTGACCGCAATCACCGGGTCAAACACATAATGGTACAGTCGACAAGACGGTTCGTTGATCTGTCAGGAGGGTGTGATGCGCAAGCTATCCCGGATAGTATGTCTTTACTTTATGCAGGTTCTTTTGTTTGCGGGGTTTGCACAAGCATCGGTGGAAAGTCCGGAAGCCGTGGTGCGTCAGGCTAGTGAAAATATATACCGCGCACTGTTGCAGGAGTGCCCACCAGTTTCCCAACACCCGGAGAGGCTGTTCGTACTGGTCGACGAAATTCTCCTGCCACACGCCGATTTCAGACGGATGTCGAGGTTGGTCATTGGAAAACACTGGAAACGAGCCAGCGAGGAGCAGCGTCAGCAGTTAATGCAGGAATTCCGCATGCTGCTGGTTCGCACCTACGCCACTGCGGTACAGGAGCTGTCACCGGAAAACATCCGTTATCTACCGGAACGTGCTTCCAGCAAGCCCGATAAGGCGGTCGTGCGTACAGAAGTCCGTCAGCCGGGAGAGCCAGTGCTGCCCATCAATTACCACATGTACAAAAAAGACGGGCACTGGCTGGTCTATGACGTGCGCATAGAGGGTATCAGCCTGATAGTCAACTATCGCAACAGTTTTGCTGCTGAAATCAAGGCGAAGGGAATGCAGGGCCTGATCGATGCGCTGAAACAGAAGAACCGGCGACAGCTGCTAAAAACAGCGCGTAATGCACAACCCACCCAGGCGGATACCTGTTAAAAAGAAAAGCGGCGCGATGGTTTCGGGCGCATAAAGTTATCAAAGCGAAGGAGTTGTGATTTTCTAGCGGGCCTAATTGCTTCCGGTGCGTGGCGACCGCCATTTAAAATGAACTGGCTGCAACAGGCAGCACTCGGCCACGGAACAGATCGGCGAACTCGTCCGCCGGAACGGGCTCTCCGTACAGATAACCCTGCACTTCGTCGCAACCATCATGGCGCAGTTGTGCAAGCTGTGCCTCCGTCACGACGCCTTCGGCGATCACCTTCAATTTCAGACTATGGCCCAGGGTGATGACTGCTCGGGTGATGGCGGCATCGTTCTCGTCACTGACCAGATTGCGCACGAATGATTGATCCACCTTGAGTTTGTCAATCGGAAAACCCTTCAGGTAACTCAGGGACGAAAAACCGGTGCCGAAATCGTCAATGGAAAGCTTGATACCCATAGCCTTGAGCTGGCACAGGGTGGTCGTTGTGTGGTTTACATCCTGCATGGCAACACTCTCGGTAATCTCCAGTTCCAGTCGGTCGGCAGGTAGGCCGGTCTCACTTAGTGTTCGGGCGACCAGTTCCGGAAGATCCTGCCGCTGGAACTGGCGTGCCGAAATATTGACTGCCACTACCAGGTCGTCAAAGCCCGTATCCTGCCAGGCCTTGTTCTGGATGCACGCCGTACGCAGCACCCATTCACCTATGTCAACCATGGTGCTGGACTCCTCGGCCAGTGGAATGAACTCGGCGGGGAGTATCAGGCCGCGCTGCGGGTGTTCCCATCGCAGTAACGCCTCCATGCCAACCAGTCGATTGTCGCGTACATCCACCTGTGCCTGGTAATAAAGACGCAGTTCATCGTGTTCCCGGGCATGACGAAGGTGATTCTCCAGGGTTAGCCACTCGGCTGCCCGGGCGTTCATATCCTCACTGTAGCATTGCAGGGTATTGCCGCCGAGCTCACGTGCCCGATTCATGGCCGTGTCAGTATTTCGAAGCAGTGTGTCGGCATCCTGACCGTCCAACGGAAACACGCCTATGCCGATGCTGAATGTCAGGAAAAACTCGCGGGCGTTGGCGTGTAGTGGTTCACACATTGCCTCGTTGACTTTCTCCGCCAGGCGAATCGGCAGGTTGCTCGTTTTGAACCCTGGAATTAGCAGGGCAAATACTTCGCCGCCAAAGCAGTACTGGGTTGCGGTATCTGCGAAGCCGCTGTTCTGGTCAAGTATACTTGAAAGACGCATGGCCACAGCCAGCAAGAGGTCATCGCCGATACCGTGTCCTAGTCCATCGATGATGACGTTCAGCCGGTCGAGCCCAAGCAGTAACACTGCCACGCGCATACCGTCCCGGCCTGGTGCATGAAGCGTCTGGGCAAGTTGTTCCTGAAGCAGGCGTCGGTTTGGCAGACCGGTTAATGCATCATGGTAGGCTTGAAATACGAGGTCTTCCTGTGCGCGTTTGCGTTCCGTGATGTCGGAGATATAGGCATGGAAGCACTCCAGGTCTGGCAGGAAGTGGATGCCGCACTCGAGAGTGCGGCTGCCAACCCGGTATTCCCAGGTATCATAGCTGTGCTCTGTCACGCGCACGTCATCAAGGCGCCGTAGAAGATCATATGGCAGCAGTGCGCTGGTATCGCGGGCGTCTTCACCGACCAATTGCAACAGGTGTTCAGCGCCGGGGTTTGCAAACATGACATGACCCTCAAGAGACAGGCGCAGCACCGGGTTCGGGTTGCGTTCTGGAAACATTGCCAGGCGACGGCGTTCTGCTTTGTCTGTGATGTAGGCATTGCTGTGGTAGCCAACGAACAGTGAGATCACGAAAATCGCTATGCTCAGTGCCAGTACCAGGACGCGGGTTCGGTTGACCGCCGTCTCTGTTGCCATGCCACTGCGGTCGATCCCGGCACGAACTTCGGCTCTAATCTCAGTCAATACCCGATTTATCTCATTGGTGGACGCGCTGACCTGTTTGAGCCGCTTGCGGGCATGATCCCAGTCAACGTCTCCTGCCGACATAATGCGATAAAACCGATCGGTGAGCGCATCGAGCTGTGCGTATAGTCCATCAAGGGCATGGTGCCGTGACGACACGAGCGTCCGCTCGCGCAAGGCGCTAAGCAGGTGCGCCGTATCATTTCGTTGTTGCGCGTAGCGGGCGAGAAACGAGGCCCTGTCCTGTCGGGTATAGTAGTCGTACAGGTCGATCTCAATGCTACGAGTTACAATCTGTAATGTGGAAATATCGTGCAGCATTGGCACGTCCCGCCCGGTCAGGACACGCGATGCGCCCAGGGTCGCATTTCCATAGTGATATACCAGCGCGGCGAGTACCGCGCCAAGCATCAGCACGATCACATAGGCGCTGAATACTCTTGTTTTGATATCAAACCGCATTTCTGGTCCTTGTCCCATCTGCTTGCCTGTGTGTAATGCAGTGCCGCATCAGGCGCGAAATCAGAATATTTCGGCGCGCCGGTTCCTGCGGCAGAATCTTCCGGCGCTGATTGCAGCACCGGGGCGGTGAAGGCCCGGGTGATTCGGCTGCGATTTGTGACACAGGTGCTGCCAGAAAGTGGATGTGCCTTGACCTGTTTTGAGGTGCTTTGCCGTGAATTCGCGCTTAACCGCAGCGGCTTAGTCGCCCATGGATAACCCCACAGATCAACAGTACCGCTGAAACCAGAATCGAAACCAGGGCGATTTCCATATAAGTTTCATAACACATAATCACAGATAGTATTAAGGCGGCAGCACCAAGCGTCGCTGTTATCGTGAATAGCGAGAATAGGGCGCGCTGCAAGTTAGTTCCTTTACCTGGTTAACACATAAACACCCAATCAAAGGACACAAGCACGATTGATTTCCGTGCTAATCCCTGTACACAAGCCAGTTGCCCACAAATACAACATGTGACATATCTTGTAGACAAGCATCGTATAGGATAATTCCCATATCGTGTTGAACGAACGTCAATGGTCATCGCTGGCGCACGCACCTGTCACTGGAAATGGATAGTCCTGAGTCGCGATCGGTGCAGGCACCTGCTCTTGGAAGGGGAGTGCAATTCCCAGAAGTCGGTGGCCTACATCATCATTACGAACGGTTAGCGGCGT
>JAUXDG010000038.1 GCA_030618475.1 Gammaproteobacteria bacterium
TGACCGTCCTGCTCCAGTGCCACCGCCAGCCCGGTCCACCATAAAGACTGGTTTGGTTGTACCTGAAGAGCTTGTCGGTAATCAGAGGCGGACTCTGTATGCCTGCCTATTCGATAGAGGATCGCTGCGCGCAGTGCCAGTGTTTCGGCATCAGCCTGGCGTTGACCTGTTGCCCGGTCCAGTGTCTCCAGCGCTGGCACAAGTTCGTCCCTCGCCGCCAGCAATTGTGCGTAAGGACGCGCCAGCGCAAGCCGGTTAGAGTCTGTGACCAAACCTTCGGCCAGTAATCGCTCCGCTTTATCCTCTTGTTGTCTGCTTACGTGCAAAGCAGCCAATTGTCTGCGAGCACTGACGTGCCGGGAGTATTCATCGAGCGCCTGCCTTAACAAGCTTTCGCCACGTTGTTGATGGTGCCTGGATAGCGCCTGTTGCGCACTGGCGAATAAACGATCCGCCTTTTGTGCAGGCGTTAGAATATTGACCGGCCTGACGACAGTTTCTGCCGGCGTTTCCAGCGCTGCCTGTAGCGGTTCTGCTCGCGGCGCAACGGGTTTGTCCAATGGTTTCTCCATGGATTCGGGTTGCTTTGTAATAGCGGCAAGCGGTGCGGTATTGACGTTGTTCTTAGTGGCTGCTGTTTCAAGCTGCGCAATCTGCTCAGGCCCGGCCGCTTCAGCGGCGGTCTGTGGAGTAATGTCGGCTTCAGATTCGGACCTGCTGTTCCACCAGATGCCTGCCTGGTAGCTCGCAACGATCGCCAGTAGTCCGGCCACACCCCAGGCTGCAAAAGACAGGCTGTCAACCCCTTTAAGCCGGTTAATGTTGACCAGCCCCATGCCCTGTAAAGCTGCGATGTGTGACCCGTTAACGGGTCCGCGCCTCTTATCAAGGTCTTTCAGTATTTGATTGATCAAACTCATAAGCCGTAGGCGTACAACAGGCCGGCACTGGTCAGTGCGATCAGGCCGGCCAGGCCGGTGACGATGGTCAGCCAGCGGGGTCTGCGATGCAGGACGTCTTCGGTGTCTCTGGCTGCACGTTGAATATGGGTGCGCCTGATCTCCAGGCTACCCGAACCATAGGCGGCCATGAGTGATTTGTGGCAAAGCAGGTTGACCAGACGCGGTATGCCACGGCTGCTGCGATGTAGTTGCCTGATTGCACGTGCGTTGAATAAGGCAGGGCCCCGGTAACCGGCAACACGCAAGCGATGTTGAACATATTCGCCCAGGGCACGGCGATTCAGCGGGGTTAGTTGATAGGAAAAGACAATCCTTTGTTTGAGTTGCCGCATCTTACACTGGGCAAGGCGTACATCCAGTTCAGGCTGTCCAAACAGCACCACCTGCAGCAGTTTTCTTTTTTCTGTTTCCAGGTTGGTCAGCAGCCGTAGGGCTTCAAGACTGTCATCCGGGATAGCCTGGGCTTCATCGAGCAGTAATACGATTTGCTTGCCGTTGCTGTTTAGCTCCAGAAGGCGCCCGGTAATCAGTTTAAGCAGTCTGTGTTGTCCGATGTTGCGGGCAAACTCGATACCGAGTTCTTCTGCCAGTGCCATGCGCAACGCGGTAGGATTGAGGAATGGATTGGGTATATACGCGGTGACAGTGTTCTCATCGAGCAGCTTCATGAGTTGTCTGCAAATGAGCGTTTTGCCGGTGCCGACTTCACCGCTAACCTTAATAAAACCCTCACCACCCTGCAAGGCGACCAGCAGGACATTGAGTGCTTCCTGATGACTGTGGTAGTTAAAGAAAAAATCCGTATCCGGTGTCAGCGTAAACGGCGGTTCACTGAGACTGTAGTGCTGCAGATACATACCAAGCCATGCCTTTTCTTTATGGATAGTCCGGGTGCTGTATGGCACGGAAGCGCTGCGTGGCTTGCTGGACCTGTTGTTGCCAGACCCGGTTACTGCTCACCAAGACCGGGCGTAACAGGATGACCAGTTCGGTCTTGGTGGAGGTCTTGCGCGTGTGGCGGAACATGTGGCCGATGACCGGCATATCACCGAGGAAAGGCGTCGATGCTACCTCGTTCCGCACCAGTTCCTGCATCAGCCCGCCAATGACAACGACCTGACCATTTTCGGCCTGAACGATAGTGTCCGTTTCACGTATGGTGCTTTTCGCCAGAGGGACTCTTAGGCTTCTGCTATTGTCATCTGAGGAGGCTGAGGTGACCACGCCGAGATCCTTATTGTCTGCGACGACCTGGCTGATAGCAGGATGCACATGAAGGGTGATCCTGCCGTCGCTGTCGATCTGTGGCGTCACGTCCAGCGCAACACCCGAGAAAAACGGTGTCAGTGTAACGTCTGCGGATTGGTTTGAGACCCCTACCGCGATGTCGGTCTCGACGTCAATGTCGGTGACAAAGTATTCATCCGTTCCAACCTTGATAATGGCTTTCTGATTGTTAACGGTGGATACACGGGGGCTGGACAGTACCTGCACGTCACCCTGGGTCTTGAGTAGCTCTATGAGGGTATTGAAGTCACCGAGGTGGGCCTGCAGGGCGAATACACCACCGAAGGCGCTGGCGCCGTCAGTCAACGCGAGGTTTTTCAGTGGGACGATAGTGCCGGCGAGTTCGGATACGCCGTTTTTGAAAATCGTTCCACCGCCGACCTGCCCTATCTTGGTTTGATAGTTTCCGCCGAAATCAATCAGTGCGTTCCAGTTGACACCCGTCTGGAAAGCGTCGTTGAGTTCAACTTCAAGTATCTTGGCTTCTATGATGACTTGCCGGCTTACCGACTCCTGCAGGATATCGAGATACTGTTTAATATCCAGCAGCTCACGCGGCATCGCCCGGATCAGGACAATACCGGATAAGGGGTTGATGACGACTTTGCGGCCCTTTTCCTCGCCGATGATCATTTTCAGTGAGGTGTGAAGGTCCCGCCAGAAATCCGTTTCGGATCGCGTGGTAATCTGGGCACCCGAAAAACTGTTTTGGCCGGAATTATTCGGGTCGCTGCCGGACCTCGAGGACTTGCTGGAAGAGTTTGAGTTGTTATTTGCACTGTGGCCGCCGTCACCGATGTTGGCCGGCGACTGGGTAATCTGACCGGAGCTGACGCGTGTTCTCGAGCCTCCCTTGCGTTCGATATCGAGATAATTCACTTTGAATACCTGGGAGCGCATGCGTGAGGGAAATATCTGGTAAACACCGTGACTGTAGCGGTATTCATAACCGTATACGTCGCGTACCGTTGCCAGGACATCTTCGGTGGATACGTTTTTGAGATCCAGGGTCAGTGTGCCGGACACATCAGGGTGTACCACCATATTGTCTTCCGTGCCATCAACCAGGCTCATGAACAACTGCCGTGCCGGGGCTTCGTTCACCGATACATCGAAAGTAGGAACTTCGGGTTTAATAACTCCCAGAGTGCTTGATGCCGGTGGTAACAGGGCGCGCTGGACTTCCACTGGCGGTTCAACAGCTTTGCTTTGTTGTCTTGTTTCTGCATCCTCAAGTGACTTTTGAATCGACGGCATGGTCGGCGTGTCTTTCTCAGGCATGATTTGACAGGCGCTCAGCAGCAGGATCGCTGCCAACAGCTTGATGGCGTGGATGCGGGAATTTCTGTTCACGGCCTTACCTTTATCGATTCAGGAAGCAGGTGCAGCGTCAGCGTGCGACCTCTGCTGTTAAGCAATACACGTGAATCATGGATACGAACGACGCGTGCGGAGCCGATCCGCTCCCCTTCCTTGACCCGTGTCCCGTTGATTACGGCGATTCGGCGTTGAGGGGAAGAAAGAATGGACTGCAGAGACCAGCTACTGTCGGAGTGGCTTTCTGCACTGCCAAAATAATTCTTCGGATCGGTCGGTTGAGTCGGATCCTTCAGGGCGTGCGCGTTGCCGGCCAATCCAGGGCCCAGTAGCAGCAGAGCACAGATCGATTTTCTATCCATGTTGTGCCCCCAGGGTATAGAGTTGCAGGCGGGTCTCTGCCCGGGGATATTCGGTGGTCTGTAAATTCACCTTTTGCCAGAAGAATTTCCAGGGCATGGCTTCGAGTTCCTGCAGATAGCGCAGAAGATCCAGGTATCCACCTTCAACAACCATCTCCAGCTGATAGCGACCAAGGCCGGCATTGTTACTGTTTTTATGGAGAGCAAGATTATCCAGCGACTCGCTGCTGGCCTGTAAGGATTTCAGTTTCAGTCCACGATGGCCGGTGAGCACCTGCTTGAGTACTTCGGCAGCCTGGGCTGGTTCTACCAACGCGCCAAGTTGACCAGTGATTCTTGCCTCGAGCCCAGACAGTTCGGCAGCAAGGCGGTCCCGGCTTTCATAGCGTGAGACCAGTGGGTTATGGTCTGATTTGTCATTGAAAAGGCTGGCCTGCCGGTGCAAGGCACTCAGCTTCATTTCGAGATCTGCGATACGTTGTTCAGCGACCTGCTGGGACTCGAGTGCGGGCTGCAGGCCCAGGGAGTCGACGATCAGAAACAAAACCACCACGCTCGCTGCTAACAGCAAAATGCGTTCACGCAGATCGAGCGCATCGATACGCTCGCCCCATTGCTGAAGTCGCACTGTCACGGCTACTGTCACGACATCTCTCCCTTGTGATTGCGCAACACAAACTGAATCTGGGGTTTATCGGCAGCGATACGTTTCATTGACACGGTTTCGAAGCTTGTTTCGGACAGGCCCTGTCGTTTTTCCAGGTGTTGGAGATAGATCGGTACCAGCTTGGCATCGAGTGTTATGCCACGAATTTCTATCTGGCCTTCGCCGTTAACGGTGACCCCTTCCAGCCATAAGCCGGGTATGTGCTGTTCAGCCAGGGCCCTGAACTGTCCCGAAAAAGCGCTGTGATGCTGGACCACCAACTGGTCAAACTGGATCAGCAGACTGTTGCGCTGGTCGATATCGGCCATCAGCTGTGCGATCTCTGCATCCAGTGCCTCGGTATCCGGTGTCTGGTAAGCCGCTTCGAGAGCTCCGATCTGTTGACGAATGTGGTGGTGCTGTTGTTGCAGTGCTTCAGCTGACTGTTCCATGCTGGCCAGTGACCAGCGTACATGTCCAAGGATGGCAACCAACAGCACCAGTACCGCAGCGGCAATCTGTACCAGCGTGGTGGCAGAAAACACCTTGTGCTGTTTTCTGAACACCGGTTGAAAAAGATTGATCTGTTGGTGCATGTTGCTAACGTATCTCGCTCAAATCAGCGGACCAGGTCGCTGCGCAGTGCTGTCAGGTAGCATCACAGCTCACCGTGGACCGTCAAATTTCCAACGGTTTGATGTGCTTGCCGACGCTCTCCGGGAACACGGCCGGTCATGGCACAGGCTGCCGCCTGAGTCAACGAACTCGACTTAACAGTATGATTATTCAATTAATTATCTATACCCCATTATTATTGAAGACATTCCGGGCAGCCTTTCAGCTGGATAACGATGCATAGCAGGCTTATTGCCTGGTTTTTAGCAAGCAAGATTCAGGCCCGAGGGTAATCAATTGTTATGAAAAGAAAAGCCGTGCGAGGAAAGCCCGGCCAGGCGGTGCCGCCGCTAGCAGCAGCCAGGCTGGCCGTTTAACTGAAGGCTGCCAGTCAGTGTCTGGATGTCGGACAGTTGGTGTTTTTCGAGGTAAGTCCGCATACCGTCATTGATCTTCTTGCAGACCAGTGGGTCGTAAAACAGAGCGGTACCAACCCCTACCGCACTGGCGCCGGCGATCAGAAATTCGATGGCATCTTCAGCGCTGGTCACCCCGCCCTGCCCGATGATGGGAATCTGGTGGGATCTGCAGACCTGGTAGACCTGGTGGACCTTGAGCAGGGCAATGGGTTTGATGGCCGGGCCTGACAGCCCGCCCTGGTTATTGCCGATGACCGGTTGGCGTTCATCGATATCGATGGCCATGCCCATCATGGTGTTGATCACGGCAAAGGCATCACTGCCCGCTTCTATGCAGAGGCGGGCATTGCCGGCAATGTCGGTCTGATTGGGCGACAGCTTGGTGATGAGCGGTTTTCCGGTGGCCTTGCGGCAGGTTTCGACAACGCGTGCTGACATCTGCGGATCGTTACCGAATGCGACCCCACCCTGCTTTACGTTCGGACAGGAAATGTTAATTTCTATGGCGTCAATCGCAGAATCGTCGAAACGGCGTGTGACCTCGTAGTATTCCTCCACCGTTGATCCTGATACGTTAGCGATAAATCGTGTCTCGTCAAAATCGAGTTCGGGGAGAATGTTGTCGACCACGTGATCGACACCGGGGTTTTGCAAACCTATGGCATTCAGCATGCCCATCGGTGTTTCGTAAACGCGATGTGGCGGGTTGCCAGGTCTGGGTTCGAGGGTGGTGCCTTTCAGGCAGACGGCACCCGCATCACGGTTGGAAAAACCCCTGACCCGTGTATATTCTTCGCCAAAACCGACGCAGCCTGATAACAGTACCAGGGGTGTGTTAAACGTCAGGCCGCAGAATTCAATACAGAGGGGATTGCTGGTTTGTATCATCGCACGGGTATTTGACCTGAGTTGTCTTTGAAAGGGAAGTGTTCACCAAACAGCCATGTTTCACGTCGTGCTCTACCAACCGGAAATCCCGCCCAACACCGGCAATATCATCCGCTTGTGTGCCAATACCGGCAGTCGCCTGCATCTCATCAAGCCGCTGGGATTTGAACTGGATGATAAAAAACTGCGTCGTGCAGGGCTCGATTACCGGGAATGGGCCAGTGTCGCGGTGTATGAATCGCTGGATGATTTCAACGCCTCAATCAAGCCAAATCGGGTCTGGGCCCTGTCTACGCGTGGAAGCCGAAGCTATAACGAAGTCAGCTACCAGGCAGAGGATGCCTTCCTGTTCGGTCCGGAAACCCGGGGTTTGCCACAGTCACTGCTGGAAGCGTTGGGGCGGGAGCAGGTAGTTCGATTGCCCATGGTTTCGCAAAGCCGCAGTCTGAACCTGTCCAATTCGGTTGCCGTGCTGGTGTACGAGGCCTGGCGCCAACAGGGCTTCAGCAAAGGGAAGTGAACCGACTCTAATCTGCCTTTCGTTATCTTACCGAATAATTTCAGTAACAATATGTTATATATATAAATTATTGTTATCTATAAAATTAGAGTATAAGTTAAATACAGTAAATGTAAGCCTAAATAAGGACGTGGTTTCTATATGCCCAAGTCAAGGCTACAGGGATGTCTTTGATCTTGTTCTACATCAATGCGCCAGTTGCCCTATTCGAATCAAAACCAGTCATTCGCCATACACAGATATCCCGTCTGATGCGGTGCTTCAGATGTCCTGCGAGCGTTGTGCCGCCGTCAGGCCGGCTGGGCGTCGGCGCGGCTGAAGCTGTGCACGCAGTTGCGTCCCACCCGTTTCGCCGCATAGACCGCCTGGTCGGCGTTGTTGATGAAGGCGTCGATATCGGAGGTTTCATCATCCAGGGTGGCGACACCGATGCTGATGGTCAGCCTGATCGGCACCTTGCCATCACCCATGTCGATGGTGGCCTTCTCCATTGCTTCACGGAAGCCCTCGGCGCGGTGGTGGGCGTTCCCAGCGTCGCAGTCCAGCAGGCCGAGCACGAATTCCTCGCCGCCGTAGCGCCCGAAAATATCCGAAGGCCGCATGTTCTCCAGGATTACGGCAACCGCCTGTTTCAGCACGTCGTCGCCGAACTGGTGGCCGTGGCTGTCGTTGGTGCTCTTGAAGTGGTCGATGTCGACAAACAGTAGCGTGAAGTTGTCTCCGCGCTGCTTGCTGCGTTCGAATACGTCGGACAGCTGGTCAATAAGGGAGTTGCGGTTTGCGATGCCGGTCAGCGGGTCCTGGGTTGCCATCCGCCGCAGCTTGGTCTGGGCGCGATAAAGTTCCTGTTCGGCCTTGCGGCGCGAATTCAGGTTCTGGTAGCCGGCAATCAGGCTGCCGATAGTGCCGAGCAGCGGTTTCAGCAGGTCTGCCAGCTCTTCGTCGTAGCCACCCGGCCGGTTGGAGAGACCGGCCATGCCCAACAGCTTGTTGCCCGAATAAAGCGGGAGTCCCAGGTAGGCGTTCAGGGACGGGTGGCCCTTGGGCAGCCCTCCACTGCGCGGGTCCGTGGCAGGGTTGTTGGAGATCACCACTTCGCCAGTGCGGATGGTGATTCCGAACAGGGTGTCAAGGTTATAAAACTCCAGACCGTTGCGCACATTGTCCTTGTAGAGTTTACGCGTCTCGTGGCTCCAGGCGATATTGGTGATGGCGTAGGTCTTCAGATAGGGGGTCTGGTCTTGCTTGTGCAGGATTTCGCCGATAAAGCCGTACTTGCTCTCGGTAATATCCAGCAGCTTTTCCAGCAGACTGTCGAAAATTTCTTTTCTTGCCACGTTGGCGTTGATAAAACCACCCAACGCAGCGTTGATAGCACGCATGACCTTGTTGTTGATGTTGAGCAGGTATTCCGATTCCTTGCGCACGCTGACGTCGTCGACCATGCCGATGAAAAAGTTTGCGTCATCGACCGTCGTACTGCTGACCGACAGCTCGATCGGAAACACGCTGCCGTCCCGGTGCTGTGCAACGAGTTCTCTGCCGATACCGATTACTCTGGATTCTCCGGTGGCGAGGTAGTGCTCAATATAGCCGTCGTGCGCGTCGCGGTAAGGCGAGGGCATCAGCACCGACACGTTCTGGCCAATCAGCTCATGCTTGACGTAGCCGAAGATATCTTCGGTCGCCGGGTTGAGGTCGCGGATGATGCCGTGCTGGTCGATCAGAATTATGGCCTGGATGGCATTGTCGAAAATGGAAGCGTAGATATCCTTATTAGTTATCATCTCTGTTTCCTTTGCCGCCATCGAGGCGTTGTTGCCAGGTAACATCAACAAGGATCAGATCAGCAACCCCGTCGTTCATTTGGCGCTTACGAAATTGCCTGCCGGCTATACAGCAGAGCAACACGCGTTGGTGTAGCTAAGTTGTATTTTTCAGCACAAAGGACACGAAGGTAACCAGGGACTGTAAACATCAAAGATTTTCGGCCTTGGGTTCGCGAGCCAGCAGCGCATCAACCGCAGCGGCGGCTTCCTCGCCATCGTAGAGCACGCGCTTGACCTGCTGTGTAATCGGCATGTCCACCTGATGTGAACGGGCCAGCTCATCCACTTCTTTTGCCGTGTGTAAGCCTTCCACCGCCTGACCGATGTCCGCCACTGCCTGATCGAGTGCTATGCCGCGCCCCAGTGCAAGCCCCAGGCGGCGGTTACGCGATTGATCGTCGGTGCAGGTCAGCACCAGGTCCCCTACCCCTGCCAGCCCCATGAAGGTTTCGCGATGCCCGCCCAGCCTGGTACCGAGGCGCATGATTTCGGCCAGGCCTCGTGTAATCAGTGCAGCGCGTGCATTGGCACCGTAGTCGAGTCCATCTGAAATGCCGGCAGCAATGGCCAGTACATTCTTGATAGAGCCGCCCAGCTCGACGCCGAGTACATCTTTACTGGTATAGGTGCGGAACCGCGGGCAGTGAAACAGCGCTGCAACAGACTTGGCGTATTCGCTGTTCTTTGACGCAATCGTCACGGCAGTCGGCAAACCCCTGGCGACTTCTTTCGCAAAACTGGGGCCGGATAATACGGCTATTAAACGATGTTCCGGCAGTTCTTCATCAACCACCTGATGCAGAAATTTGCCGGTACCCGGTTCCAGGCCCTTGCTTGCCCAGATCAGGTTAAATGAAGAGCCGACCTGGGCCCTGACGTTCTGTAATACCGAGCGGAAACCTGAGCTGGGTACGACGATGAGCACAAAGTCGGCGTGTTCGAGCGCGCCTGGCAGATCGGCGAGTGGTGAGACAAGTTCGGGAAGTTCGATCCCCGGCAGGTAACGTTGATTGGTTCGGTCGCGGGCCAGTTGTTCGATATGACCCGCATCCCGGTCCCAGAGTTTTACCGCTACGCCGTTCCTGGCCAGCAGCATTGCCAGAGCGGTTCCCCAGGAACCGGCACCCAGCACCGTGACGGCAGCTCGGGACGGGTCTCGCATATCGGTTTAATGGGCTACCTGTCCAGACGCTGCAGCCGGGGCGTCTGCCTGAGTCATTTTCTGTGTATAGAGGGCATCAAAGTTGATGGGTGACAACAACAGTTGCGGGAATCCACCCTTGACCACCAGATCAGAAACGGCCTCGCGTGCGAACGGGTACAGGGTGTTCGGGCAATAGGCTCCGAGTACGGAACCTTTTTGCGCTTCATCATAACCCTTAAGCTCGAAAATGCCGGCCTGCTGCACCTCTACCAGAAAACCGGTTTTGTCACCCTGTTTGGAGGTGACTGTCACATTGAGCACAACTTCATACAGGCTATCTTCTAGTTTGTTGACGGACGTGTTGAGTTGAAGATTGACGTCCGGTTTGAAATCCTGCCTGAAAACTTCAGGTGAGTTGGGTGTTTCAAAAGACACGTCTTTCAGGTAAACGCGCACAATTCCAAAGTGTGGGCCGTCACCGGCCTGTGCCTTGTTTTCTTCAGTCATCTGAGTAATCCAGTGGTTTGTGAGTCGAGTTATTTTTTGCTGAGTGGCAGGTTGGCCTTCTGCCAGGCTGCAATCCCACCGTTGAGATTGTACACGTTTTCGAAGCCGTGTTTTTTCAAAATGCTGCCCGCGCCGTTGGAGCGGCTGCCGGAGCGGCAGTAGGCGATCACAGGGCAATCCTTGTGCTTATTGAGTTCAGCGATCCGTTCCGGCAGCTGCTTGATCGGGATATGGATTGCTTCCGGGAGATGGCCGCCGCTGTATTCGGCGTCTTCGCGAATATCCAGGAAAACGGCATTTTCCCGATTGCTTAGCTGGGTTGCCTGCAGCGGGTCTACGGCTTTCATTCCACTCAGGCGGCGACTGATTTCGCTGGCGAGCAATACGCCGAGCGTGCCCACAAACGCCAGTATCAGTACCGGGTGGTTACCGATGAATTCGAGAATACGTGCAAAATCCACGCAGGATTCCCTCTATCTGTGCAGTGAAGCCTGTCGTCAGCTCAGGCTGTTTATGGTGCAGAAGACTTCACGCATCATGCTGATCAGGCGCAAGGTGCGGGAATCACTGACACGGTAATAGACCCGGTTGGCATCCTTGCGTGAGGCCAGGATGCCTTTGTCCCTCAAAATAGCCAGATGTTGTGAAATATTGCTTTGAGATGTCCCTACGCTCTCGACAATATCCTGTACGCTGACTTCCTGCTCGCCCAGGGTGCAGAGAATTTTCAGACGTAATGGATGAGACATTGCCTTGAGGGAACGCGACGCTCTATCGATATCTTCGTCGCGCGTAATCAGGGTATGGCCGACTGTCACCACTATATCTTGTTCCACCTGCTGTGTTACGAAGCTTCTACAAAAACAGGGCACTATCGACCAACCTTTTGGTGCTGCCCTTTATAAATAAAACATTATACAATAATACGCCTGTGAAGGAAGCCGTAATTTTTTTCACGCAAAACCAACCGACGTGGCCAGCAGGCTGGTTTAAGGTAGACTTGGTTATGTCGAAATCTTACAAGCCTGTAATTCTGATCGTTCTGGACGGGTGGGGTTACAGCGAAGAATCTGAATTCAACGCCATAGCCAAGGCGGATAAACCGGTCTGGGAGCGGCTGTGGAGAGAATATCCCCACTGTTTTCTGCGTACTTCCGGGTCAGCGGTCGGCTTGCCGGGTAAGCAGATGGGTAATTCCGAGGTTGGGCACCTTAATCTGGGCGCAGGGCGAGTGGTCTACCAGGAGTTCACCCGGATCAACCGGTCGATCAAGACGGGCTCATTTTTCACCAACGCCACCTTGACCGATGCTGTTGATCTTGCCATCGAAACCGATAAAGCCGTTCACATCATCGGCTTGATGTCACCGGGCGGGGTGCACAGCCACCAGGACCATATTCACGCCATGGCAAAGCTGGCCATTGAGCGGGGTGCAAGGGACGTTTATCTGCACGCTTTTCTCGATGGGCGTGATACACCTCCGCGCAGTGCCGCGCCATCCATCCAGGCCATGGAGAACAAGTTCCGGGAGTTCGGTGGTGGCCGCTTTGCGTCCATCATTGGCCGCTACTACGCCATGGATCGGGATCATCGCTGGCCGCGTATCCAGGCCGCCTACGATCTGATTACCCAGGCCAAGGCTGAATTCGAAGCGCAGGACGCCATTACAGGACTGGAAATGGCCTACGCGCGTGATGAAGGTGACGAGTTCGTAAAGGCTACGCGTATCGTGCCGGAAGGCGGCCAGCCGGTACGGGTGGAAGACGGTGACGTGGTGGTATTCATGAATTTCCGGTCTGATCGGGCACGTCAGATCACACGCCCCTTTATCGAGGATGACTTTGAGGGCTTCAGGCGGGACGTGATGCCCAGACTCGGCCGCTTTGTCAGCCTCACAGAGTACAAATCCGAATTTGACGCGCCTGTCGCATTTCCTCCGGAACGTTTGAAGAACGTGTTCGGTGAGTTTGCAGCCAAACACGGTTTGAGACAGCTGCGTTTGGCGGAGACCGAAAAATATGCCCATGTCACCTTTTTCTTCAATGGCGGTGTGGAAGAGCCTTTTGACGGCGAAGACCGGATCCTTGTCCCCTCCCCGCTGGTCGCAACCTATGATTTGCAGCCGGAAATGAGTGCAGTCAAGGTAACCGACCACCTGGTCGGGGCAATCGAGAGTGGCATATACGAGGTGATTGTCTGCAACTATGCTAACCCCGATATGGTGGGTCATACCGGTAATTTTCAAGCCGCGGTTAAAGCTATCGAAGTCATCGACCAGTGTCTTGGGAGGGTCTTTGACGCACTGCAGGCGTCAGGTGGAGAGGCATTGATAACTGCCGATCACGGCAACGCCGAACAAATGCGTGGCAAGGAAACCGGGCAAGCCCACACTGCCCACACCTCTAATGTTGTGCCTTTGCTGTACATAGGCAGGCGTGCGCGCATGGTGGATGGTTCCTTATCTGATGTCGTGCCCAGCATGATTCACTTGTTGGGACTCGAGCCGCCTACGCAAATGACCGGGTGCTCGTTGATCGAATTGCTTGCTGAGCATTCCGAGACTGATGCAGTACCTCCACTGGGGGTAGAAGCCTGATCCGGTTTACGCGATCTCACCGTTCGGTGCCGGGTTTCCGCCGGCGTTGGATCGCTGTTCTGCTCGGCAGTTTCCTGCTGTTCCCTGCATGTGCCGTAACGGCACAAGATGGCGCAGAAAAAGCACGCGAGCTGAAGGGCTTGCGTACCCAGATCCAGTCCCTGCAGCAAAAACTGGAAGCCAGTCAGAGAAAGAAAAGTAACGCTGAAAAGCGCTTGCATGATGTTGAAAACCAGATCAGCGAAACCAGTCGGGTATTGCGTCGCATTGACAGTGAACTGGATGCGAAACGCAGGCAGCTCAGAAGCTTGCAGGAAAAGCAGCGCGGCCAGGCCGTCAAACTGAAGCGGCAACGCGAGCATCTGGCCAGCGAGGCGCGTATGGCTTATGCCATGGGGCATCAGCAGCAGGTCAAGTTGTTACTCAACCAGGAGCAGCCATCAGCCGTTGGCCGAATGCTGGTGTATTTTGGCTACTTCTCCCGCGCCCGTCTGGATCAGATCGATGCCATGCGCGCCACCCTGGAACAACTCCATGCAGTTGAAGATTCAATCGCGCAGAAAACCGAATCACTGACCGTGCTGCGTAACAGCCAGCAGCTCGAGTCACAGCGTCTGCAGGAAAAGAAACTGACGCGTAAACAGGCTGTTGCGGCGTTAAGCCGGGAGCTGAAAAACCAGGGTGGTGAACTGAGGCGTCTGAAAACGGATGAACAGCAGTTGCAGAAACTGGTTTCCTCCCTGCGGGAGTTACTGGTCGATATTCCGGCCGATGCCACCCTGCAGCAGCCCTTTAAAACCTTGCAAGGAAAGCTACGCTGGCCCACACGCGGACGTCTGGGAAAGCGTTTCGGAACCCGGCGCGGCAGCGGTGGCCTGAAATGGCGCGGCGTCATGATTGAAGCGGCCGAGGGTGGTGATGTCCGTGCCGTTTCGCAGGGGCGGGTGGCCTTTTCCGACTGGATGCGCGGTTTCGGCCTGTTGGTGATTATCGATCATGGCGATGGCTATATGAGTCTGTACGGCCATAATCAGGCTTTGTATAAGGAAGTCGGCGAATGGGTCGATACTGGAGAAGTGGTGGCACTACTGGGGGCCAGTGGCGGTCAGGCAGAGTCAGGGTTATATTTTGAACTCAGACATAAAGGGCAGCCGATCAACCCGGTTCGCTGGTGTGCGGGAAAGCCCAAAGCCAATTCCGGCTAAGCGGCTGAAAACGCCTTTCTGCTATCCGACAGGCTCCCAGCTATGCTATTGTCAGCACTATTCACACAGCCGGTTCACCGTAAGGCGTTCATTAACTGGCATAATCAGGGTGATCCTGGATTTCATCAGGTTGGAATTGAATGAGTACTAAAAGAGAAAATGTTTTCCTGGTTCTGGTCGGTTTGATAGCCGGCTTATCGATATCCATCGGTAGCGGCGTGTTTGCCGAACGTGAAACAAAATCCACGGCGGGCCTGCCGGTCGAAGAATTACGTACTTTCAGTGATGTATTCGGCCGTATAAAGAATGACTATGTCGAGGATGTCGAGGACAGCGAAATGCTGAACAATGCCATACGCGGCATGTTGTCGGGCCTTGACCCGCATTCCTCGTATCTGGATCAGGAGCAGTTCAAGGAACTGCAGGTGGGCACCTCTGGCCAATTCGGTGGTCTGGGTATCGAAGTTGGTATGGAGGACGGCTTTGTCAAAGTCATCGCACCGATCGATGACACACCCGCCCAGCGTGCCGGCATCGAGGCCGGTGACCTGATCATTCGTCTCGATGATACGCCGGTAAAAGGCCTGACACTGAATGATGCCGTGAAAATCATGCGTGGTAAGCCGGGTACCGTGCTTAGACTGACTGTGGTACGCGAAGGTGTCGATCGACCGCTGAAAATCGATATCAAGCGCGCCATTATCAAGGTCAAGAGTGTCAAGAGCCGCATGCTGGAAGACGGCTTCGCTTATGTGCGTATTTCGCAGTTCCAGTCCAAGACTGCAGAGAATATGGTTGACGCCATCGAAGCGCTTAAGAAGGAAGCCGGCGGTCCTCTGAAAGGCATGGTGCTGGATCTGCGCAACAATCCCGGCGGTGTGCTTAATGGCGCAGTTGCGGTTTCTGACGCCTTTCTGAAAAAGGGATTGATTGTTTATACCGAGGGCAGGGTCAGCGACTCCAAACTCAGGTTCAATGCCACGCCGGATGATATCCTGAATAGTGCACCACTGGTTATCCTGGTCAACCAGGGCTCTGCGTCTGCTTCGGAAATCGTATCCGGCGCCCTGCAGGATCACCATCGTGCCATTATCGTCGGCACCCAGACCTTTGGTAAAGGCTCTGTGCAGACGATATTGCCGCTGAGTAATGGCACAGCTGTGAAGTTAACCACAGCACGTTACTACACGCCATCCGGACGCTCCATTCAGGCCGAAGGCATCAAGCCTGATATTGAACTGGACCAGGTGCGCATTTCTGCTGTTGAACGCTCCATTGACCCCGTTAAAGAGGCTGACCTCTCGGGCCACCTGTCAAATGGCAACGGTAAAAAGTCAAAGAAATCGGCTAAAGAGAAAGATGAAGATAAAGATGAAGAGGAAGAATCTCTGGCCGAGAAAGACTATCAGCTCTACGAAGCGCTGAATCTGCTAAAG
>JAUXDG010000200.1 GCA_030618475.1 Gammaproteobacteria bacterium
CGTTCAGATGAGTCGCGCCGGGAGACCTGGGGCGAATGTCTGCGATTGTTACCTGACCTTCACCACAATGCCACCGCCTGCATCGCAGTGACTTTCAGCTTGCCCGGATATGTGACCATACAAGGTATCCGCATTGCCCGTGAGGACCGTCAACGTATTCAGTCCGAGTAACATCGTACCCAGCAACAGAATGAAGCGGAGTCTTTTTCTGGATGCATCCATAACAACCTCCCCCGGGGCCGGACAGTCTCGCTGAGACGGTCGCTGACAATGGACTGTGTGATGATAGGACTTGGGAGGCAAGGACAGTGCCAGTTTGCCTAGCTAAGCGAAAACAACGGCTTATCGTGCATCAGAAGACCGGAAATAGACAACCGCCCGATCCGGGCCGTCAGGGTGTTGCTACCCGGTGACATGCTCATGGGGAGGAGATTCGCAACTGGTTGATAAGCACCATAAATACCGTGTCGCTTCAGAGCGGCACAGACGGTGTCCGGAGAAGATCAGCAGTGGGGACAAATTACAGTTCTGCGAACAATTCAGAATAGCCGCAGCTGGCGTGCGCCGTGGCAAGGCGGTGTTTCTCAGTGAGTGCGAGTCCCACCCGTCGACCGCTCCAGCCGGAAGTGATCGGATCGGTCATTGAGAAGTGGCTGATCGCGCTGGGAAAGCGCGGAAGAGGGGAACCATGATGAGCTGGCGAAACATCTTGTCGGAGTCCAGCTGGTGCAAGTCCAGCCCGGTCAAAGCCGTAGCGGCGCTAAACGAAGAGGTCGGGTTCAAATTCACATCCTTTATGGCTGATATCACAAAACGGTTTATTCCCCGATTTGCCACATCGACACAAGGCTGCTTCATTCCGGGTGGTGACAAAGTTACCGTCTGAACTCAATATCGTCATGGGACCCTGGACGAACAGGCCGGCATTTGGATGCACGGTAATCTGCAGTGGGCCGTACTCCTCAAGTGGCTCTGAAGTTATGCCGGTAAAGATACCGTCACATTCAAACTCCTCGTCCCGATGGCTCCCGTCACAAAAAGGCTTGTTCCGGGATTCCCCGCAACGGCAGAGCGCAATTTCGGTGCCTTTCTGGAGTAATTCACCGAAAGGGTTAATGACCTCGATTTGCCCAGTACACAGCAATGGACCATCAACCAGACCCTTGACCAGGTTTTTATCGCTCATTGTCTGTCATCCTCCTCAAGTTCAAATCATTGCGCCTTGCAGATCTCCGCGATACCTGGCTACTGGAGAAACCGGAAATATACGTACACGCCACTTATCGCTATGGAAAAAAGCATTAACGGAAACGCCACCAGCATAAAAGGCAGAAAGCGAATCGGTTGTTCGGAACGGCGAGAATAGGAAGCATAACCCGCCTATTTCCTGAGAATCCAGCCGAAAGGGCTGGAATGCTAATATAAGCGGATGGTGTGATTCTTAGAGCGACCTACAACACAGGCCTTTTCCTTTCACCTGGATTTGGGCCAATTTCGTGTCCCGGATGTGCAACGGCCAAGAATGTCCCCTACGAGCGGCGATGGAAGCCATTGAATCATAAGAGTGGCGCCCCAGCCGGGACCGTCACCCGGTGACGTCGGTTGAGGCGGCCCGATCGGTCACCTGAGTCGCAATGCCTCGAGTCAGGCGGCCCTCAGAATTCTCCATCCATGCCCCCGCTATGGGGTACACCAAGGGACTATGGATCCCTTGGTGTCGGCGCCATAACTATAAGATTTCTATGGAGATGGTGGGCCCGGTAGGACTTGAACCTACGACCAAGGGATTATGAGTCCCCTGCTCTAACCAACTGAGCTACAGGCCCAAAACAGGCGAAATTCTAACAGGTTTTCTAGCTGGCGCTACGCTAAAAAGTGCGCGGCCAACGATTCCATAGCAGGCTGCCAACCAGGCGGTGTGCCACGCCAGGCGGTGGCACACCGATAAGGATTTACTCGATTTCCAGAAAACTGCGCAGCTGTTCAGAACGGCTGGGGTGGCGCAGCTTGCGCAATGCCTTGGCTTCGATCTGACGGATGCGTTCACGGGTAACGTCGAACTGTTTGCCGACTTCCTCCAGCGTATGGTCTGTGTTCATGTCGATACCAAAACGCATGCGCAGAACTTTGGCTTCGCGCGGAGTCAGACCGGAAAGTACGCCTTGGGTCGCTTCCTTCAGACCTGCGCCTGAAGCGGAATCCACCGGTGAATCAATACTGCCGTCTTCGATGAAATCGCCCAGGTGTGAATCTTCGTCATCACCAATCGGTGTTTCCATGGAGATGGGTTCTTTGGCGATCTTAAGCACTTTGCGCACCTTGTCTTCCGGCATGTCCATACGTTCTGCCAGCTCTTCGGGCGTGGGTTCGCGGCCTATTTCCTGCAGCATCTGGCGCGAGATACGATTGAGTTTGTTGATGGTCTCAATCATGTGCACCGGAATGCGGATGGTGCGAGCCTGATCTGCAATGGAACGTGTAATGGCCTGGCGAATCCACCAGGTCGCATAGGTCGAGAACTTGTAACCGCGGCGGTATTCAAACTTGTCGACCGCTTTCATCAGGCCAATATTGCCTTCCTGGATCAGGTCCAGGAACTGCAAACCACGGTTGGTATATTTCTTGGCGATCGAGATAACCAGGCGCAGGTTGGCTTCCACCATTTCCTTCTTGGCGCGCCGTGCCTTGGCCTCGCCAATGGACATGCGGCGATTGATGTCCTTGATGCCGCTGATGCTCAGGCTGGTCCTGGTCTGTATGTTAACCAGCTTGTTCTGGGCGCGCAGAATCTCTTCCTTGTGCTGCTCAAGCACCGGCGAGTACTTGTGGCCACCCTTGATCTGTTTCTCCAGCCATTTGAGGTCGGTTTCATTATCCGGGAAAGAGGTAATGAAGTCCTTGCGTGGCATAAGAGCCTTGTGCACGCAGATAGACATGATGACGCGTTCGTGGGAGCGGATACTCGAAACCGTTTGACGCAGATTGGTGGTGAGTGTTTCAACCATGCGTGGCGCCAGCTTCAGGTGTGCCAAATGTTTGTCAACCTGATCGCGCAGTTTATCGATCCGTGACTGGTTCCTGTTTTTGCCGGTAAGCGCAGGCAGCCATTTATCGTACATGTTCCTGAGATCGGAAAAGAAAATGCGGGTTTCTTCCGGGTCAGGTCCGGTATCTACCGGTGTGTCATCCTCTTCTTTATCGCTGTTCGTAGCACTGGGGCCCTGGGTAGCCGGTGTCGGAATAGGGGCATCGACCGCATCCGGGTCGATAAAACTGGTGAACAGGTCAGAGAGCCGGCTTTCACCAGCTTCGAACTTTGCATATTCTTTCAGCAGCAGCTCAGCAGACGCAGGGAAACTAGCCAGTGCAGAATAAACCTGCGACAGCCCGTCTTCGATACGTTTGGCGATTTCGATTTCGCCTTCCCGGGTCAGTAGTTCAACGGTACCCATTTCCCGCATGTACATGCGTACCGGGTCTGTGGTGCGGCCGAATTCACTGTCAACGGTTGCCAGAGCTGCGGCCGCTTCTTCCGCAGCGACTTCGTCTGTTGTACTTGCCGTGTCATTGGAAAGTATCAGCGTATCGGCGTCCGGTGCAGTTTCATGCACCTGTATACCCATGTCATTGATCATGCCGATAATGTCTTCGATCTGTTCCGGATCGACAATGTCATCCGGCAAGTGATCGTTGACTTCGGCATAGGTCAGGAAGCCCTGTTCCTTTCCTTTTGCGATCAACAGCTTGAGTTGCGATTGTTGGTCCTGGTTCATTACCTGAACGTATCCCTATCCGGGCCAGTTTCAACTGGCGAAAACGATCATTGTAGCCCATACAGGCTATATTAGCCAATTCTGTTACTCTTGCCTGTATCTACCGGGTGCTCGGATGATGCAATACAAGCAATTGTTTCAATTCGGTTTTCTCAGACTCTGCCAGTCCTGCTTGCTGTTCCTTGAAAAGCAGTTGTTCAGTACGCTGCCGGGTCCGTTGCTCCGTTAGACGCTGCAATGCACCGCAAAATTCCTCGGCAAAACCGTCTTCCGGCAATTCCAGTGGCAGTGTTGCCAGCTTGGCAAGGTGCTGCTGCTCGGGCCTGTCGCGCCAGTGCTCCAGAATGCCTCCTGTAGATAGATGCGGGTGCTGCGACAATATTTCAAGTAATTCCACCAGCAGCGCTATACCCGGCAACTCCAGGTCTTCAAATCCACCGGGGTGTTTCACCTGTTCGCAGAGTTCCGGTTGTTCCAATAACAGGCGGATTGCCACTCGCACGGGACTGCGGCTGGAATCATGTGGCCGCTGTCTGGAGGGAGGATCCGGTGGTGGTTCCTTGGCGCCGAAAATGCGCTTTTCCAGCTGTTGAGCGGCAAGGCCGCTGAGCTGCGCAAGCTGATCAAGCATCAGATCCCGGAACACGGAATCCGGCAGTTTCTGTAACAGCGGTCGCGCCAGTTCCACCAGGTGTGCGCGTCCATCCACGCTTCGTGTATCGACCTGCTGACTCAGTGATTCAAGGAAATACTGTGAAAGTGGAATCGAATCGACAGTTTTTTGCCGAAATGCCTGTGTTCCAATGCCGCGCACCAGGCTGTCAGGATCTTCGCCCTCGGGCAAAAACAGGAAGCGCGCCTCGCGCCCGTCGCGAAGTACCGGCAAGGCGTTTTCCAGCGCACGCCAGGCGGCGCGGCGACCGGCGGCATCACCGTCAAAACAGAACACGACCTCTTTCACGGTGCGGTACAGTCGTTCCAGGTGTTCGGCGGTGGTCGCCGTGCCAAGCGTGGCGACCGCATGGGTCAAGCCGAATTGCGCCAGAGCGACCACGTCCATGTAACCTTCGACCACCAGCAGGCGTTGCAGTTTCTGGTTCGCCTTGCGCGCCTCGAACAGGCCGTATAGTTCCCGGCCTTTGTGGAATAGCGGGCTCTCCGGACTGTTCATGTACTTGGGTGTGTCGTCGCCCAGCACGCGACCGCCAAATCCGATGGTACGTCCACGCCGGTCACGAATCGGGAACATGATGCGGTCACGGAAACGGTCGTAGAGACGGCCGTCATCCTTTCGAATCAGCAGGCCCAGTTCAACCGCGGCTTTTTGCGTTGCGCTATCCGAACCCAGGTGGCGCAACAGCGAATCCCAGCCGGGCGGGGCATAGCCAAGACCGAAGGTGGCGGCTATGTCACCGCTCAGGCCGCGCTCTTTGAGATAGCCCACGGCATTGGCGGCCTGGGCATGTTCGCGCAGCTGGCTGCGGTAGAAACGGTCCGCCCGTTCCAGCAAGGCGTAGTGGTCGTTGCTGCGATGATCAGTGCGGTGGCCGGAGGCGGCTTCGTGCGGCACTTCCATGCCAACCGAGCGGGCCAGTTCCTCGATGGCATCGGGAAACTCAAGATGCTCGTAGTCCATCAGAAAACCGACGGCGCTGCCGTGTGCGCCGCAGCCGAAGCAATGGTAGAACTGCTTGGCGGGGCTGACGGTGAATGACGGCGTCTTCTCATTATGGAACG
>JAUXDG010000164.1 GCA_030618475.1 Gammaproteobacteria bacterium
GGTTCCAAGGAAGGGCTGGCACATCTGGCGCTGGCGACAGTTGGGCCGGGTGACGCGGTGCTGGTGCCGAATCCGGCCTATCCAATTCATCCTTATGGCTTCGCGATTGCCGGCGCCGATATCCGCCATGTGCCGGTTATCGGCGGTGAGGAGGCCTTCTTCGAGGAACTGGAGAAAGCCATCAAGGATTCCTGGCCGACGCCTAAAATGCTGGTGCTGAATTTCCCGGGCAACCCCACCACCCAGTGTGTCGAGCTGGAGTTTTTTGAACGTGTGGTGGAAATAGCACGCGAGCATAACATCTGGGTGGTACACGATCTGGCCTATGCGGATCTTGTCTATGACGGTTATACAGCGCCTTCCATCCTGCAGGTGCCTGGCGCCGAGACTATTGCCGTCGAATTCTTTTCACTGTCCAAGAGTTACAACATGCCCGGCTGGCGGGTTGGCTTTATGTGCGGTAACACGACGCTGGTGGCAGCGCTGACACGGATGAAGTCTTATCTGGACTACGGCATGTTTACGCCGATTCAGATCGCTGCGATCACAGCACTGGAAGGACCACAGGACTGTGTGCAGGATATTGTCAGAACCTATCGCAGCCGTCGCGATGTGTTGTGTGACGGTTTGAACAGTATTGGCTGGAACGTGGAAAAACCCAAAGCGACCATGTTCGTCTGGGCGCCGATTCCGGAACAGTACCGGGCGCTGGGTTCGCTGGAGTTCACCAAGAAAATGCTGCAACAGGCCAAGGTGGCCGTATCTCCAGGCATCGGTTTTGGTGAATACGGCGATGGTTTTGTGCGTTTTGGCCTGATTGAAAATGAACATCGAACGCGTCAGGCCGTGCGCGGTATCCGGGACATGTTTCGTGACGACGAAAAACAACTCACAGCAGTGGGCGAGGGGGGTTCTTGAAACCTGTAAAAGTAGGATTACTGGGGCTGGGTACGGTCGGTGGCGGTACCTTTAATGTACTGAGGCGAAATGCGCTGGAGATTGCCCGGCGCGCCGGCCGGGGCATCGAAATCACCAAGGCGGCAGCACGCGACTATGACCCGGCAGGCTTGCCCGGTATCGAGGCGATCACGGTCAGCGACGATGCCTTTGCCGTGGTCGACGATCCTGAAATCGATATTATTGTCGAGCTGATTGGCGGTTACGAGCCTGCGCGGGAACTGGTGTTAAAGGCCATTGCCAGCGGCAAACATGTGGTGACGGCCAACAAGGCACTGATCGCTACACACGGCAATGAGATCTTTGCCGCCGCGCAGAAACAGGGTGTGATGGTGGCTTTCGAGGCGGCGGTGGCAGGTGGAATTCCCATCATCAAGGCTGTTCGTGAAGGACTTAGCGCCAACAGAATAGAATGGATCGCCGGCATTATTAACGGTACCGGTAATTTCATTCTGACCGAAATGCGCGACAAGGGTCGCGATTTCGCCGATGTGCTCAGCGAAGCCCAGAAATTAGGCTACGCAGAAGCCGATCCGACCTTTGACGTCGAAGGTATCGATGCTGCGCATAAGCTGGCGATACTGGCATCGATCGCCTTCGGTATCCCCTTGCAGTTCGATAAGGTCTATACGGAAGGAATCGGCCACATCACCCGTGACGATGTCAGTTATGCTGAACAGCTGGGTTATAGTATCAAACACCTGGGCATGACCCGGCGTACCGAAAAGGGGGTGGAACTGCGTGTTCACCCGACCCTGATTCCGGACCGCCGCCTGATTGCCAATGTCGACGGCGTCATGAATGCAGTTCTGGTGAAAGCCGATGCCGTGGGACCCACGCTGTACTATGGGGCGGGGGCGGGGGCTGAACCGACGGCCTCTGCGGTTGTCGCTGACCTGGTGGATGTCGCGCGCACCTTGACCGTCGACCCGGAAAACCGAGTGCCCCACCTGGCCTTCCAGCCCGACGCATTGTCTGATTTGCCGATCTTGCCCATGCAAGAGGTGGTAACGGCGTACTACTTGCGGCTGTGCGCGCTGGATCGTCCGGGTGTTATGGCCGACATCACACGGATACTGGGCGATCAAGCCATCAGCATCGAAGCGCTGATTCAGAAAGAACCCCTGGAGGGACAGTCACAGGTGCCGGTTATTCTATTGACACGCGAAGTGCGCGAACAGCAAATGAACGAAGCCATTCAGCAAATTGAATTACTGGACTCTGTGCAGGGAAAGGTCACCCGAATCCGCATGGAGCATTTGAGCAGCAACTGAAAAATTATTGTAAACCAATTGAACTATTAAGGTAATTGAAATGCCATTTCGTCCTCGTTATACCGGTTTGATCGATAAATACCGGGACCGCCTTCCCGTTCATGACGATACCCGGGTCATCAGTCTGGGTGAGGGTAATACACCGCTGATACGCCTCAACAATATCCCGCGTGAAACCGGCAAGGCGGTGGACATCTACGTCAAGTACGAAGGCCTCAATCCGACCGGCTCGTTCAAGGACCGTGGCATGACCATGGCGGTTACCAAGGCTGTGGAAGAAGGCAGCCGGGCGGTCATCTGTGCGTCAACCGGCAATACGTCGGCGTCAGCAGCCGCCTATGCGGCCCGTGCCGGCATCACGGCCTTCGTGCTGATTCCGGAGGGCAAGATCGCGCTGGGTAAGCTTGCACAGGCCATGATACACGGTGCGGTTGTGCTGCAGATTCGCGGTAACTTCGATGCCGGCATGCAATTGGTCAAGGAGGTGGCCGAACACGCGCCGGTCACCATCGTCAACTCCATCAACCCCTACCGTTTGCAGGGACAGAAGACAGCCGCTTTCGAAATTATCGAGGAACTCGGGCGGGCGCCGGACTACCACTGTCTGCCGGTCGGTAACGCCGGCAATATCACTGCGCACTGGATCGGATATTGCGAGTATTCCTCGGCTTCCGGGGATCATGTTACCGAGGCCTGTTCGTTCTGTCAGGGCCATTGCATGTACGCCGGCGGTGCCATTGTCGGTAACCGGCCGAAGATGATCGGTTACCAGGCTGCGGGTGCAGCACCGTTCATGCGCGGCGCCATGGTGGATAACCCGGAGACGGTCGCAACAGCAATCCGCATCGGGCATCCGCAATCCTGGGACTATGCCTGGAAGGTCAAGCAAGAGTCGGGCGGCTGGTTCGACGAATGCAGCGACGAAGAAATTCTCGCCGCGCAAAAGCTGCTCAGCGGCAAAGAGGGTATTTTCTGCGAGCCGGCGTCTGCGACTTCGCTGGCGGGTGCACTGCGCGATATCAAAAGCGGCAGGATTCCCGAAGGCAGTTCCATTGTCTGTACTCTGACCGGACATGGGCTGAAGGATCCGGATACTGCAATCAAGCAATGCACGGCGCAGCCCATGCTGACCGTGGACGCCGAGCTGGAACCGGTTCGCGCAGCCATTGTGGGGGCTCTGAGCTGATCTCGGACAGGCTCCTAGGGTGACCGTTTCGGTCAGTGTGCTCGCGCCGGGACTGGCAGAGGCCTTCGCCGGATATGCTGCGGATGCTTTTGCAAAAGCACCTGCCCTGTCGCGGTTGCTGAGCCGCAGTCAACGACAAGCGTTCGCCGCCCGCAGTCTGGAAGAAGCCGCACTGTCACTGTTCGACCATCGCACGGGACAGGCTGAGCTTCCCGTCGCCCCTTACAGTTACCTGGCTGAAACCGCTCAGACGCCGGACGGTTATTGTCTGTGCGCCGATCCCGTGCATCTGCAGGTGGATGCCGGCGGCCTGATTCTGTTCGATGCCTCGACATTTCCTTTCAGCAAGGAAGAAAGTCAGGCCCTGTCTGGCAGCATAGCGAATTTCCTTAGCCAGGATGGCTGGCGTCTCAACGCGAATCACACGCAGCGCTGGTACCTGTGTGGCGGAAACAGCCAGCAACTGAGTACACTGCCGCTGTCGCTGGTACGCGGCAAGTCGGTTGGCGAAGTGTTGCCCCACGGTCGGGACGCGAGCGAGTGGCTGAGCCGCTGTAACGAGATCCAGATGCTGATGTATTCACATCCGGTCAACCAGCAGCGCGCCGCGCAGGGATTGCCCCTGGTCAACAGCCTGTGGATCTGGGGTGGTGGAGTGTTGACCGACAAGTCAGGGGGCTGCTACTCCAAGGTCTTCGCCAACGACGTTTTTGTTCGTGGCCTGGGCCTCCGGGATGAAGCGTATTGTGAACCTGCACCGCAACACGCACAGACATTGTTACAGCGTGTCGACAAGGGTGATCGAGTGCTGCTGGTATTGGATGACTGCAGTGCCGCCGCGGCTTACCAGGATTTTCCGCACTGGAATGAAGCTGTCGAAGGCTATGAGCAACAGTGGTTCGCGCCGTTACTGAAAGCTCTGATCACGCGTCAGCTGCACTCGCTCGAACTGTTCCCACTCAATGGTTACCGCTACCGCATGGTCTTCCGTCAAGCCTGGCACTTCTGGAAGCGCTCGCGTTCATATCAGGAAATTCTCACCCGTGAAAACACTGCTTGAAAGACCCATAAGCGAATCCGCCCGACACCAGCTTCCGGATGATATTCACCCGGTATTAAAGCGTGTCTACGCGGCACGGAACATAACCGGGAAAGATGATCTGGATAACAGTCTGACCCGGCTGCATTCACCGGTTGCCCTGAAGGGACTGTCGCAGGCCGTCGATTTGCTGATGGCAGCATTGCAGAAGCAGGAACGGATCCTGGTGGTGGGAGATTTCGACGCCGATGGCGCGACCAGCAGCGCGTTAATGGTCGCCGTATTACGGGAGATGGGCGCCGAAAGCGTCGACTATCTGGTACCCAACCGGTTTGAATTCGGCTACGGGCTGACACCGGAAATTGTCAAAGTTGCCAGCGCCACGGCGCCTGATCTGATCATTACCGTGGATAACGGCATTTCCAGCCTGAGTGGTGTCGCTGCCGCCCGGCAGCAGGGTATTCGGGTACTGGTTACCGACCATCATTTGCCGGGCAGTGAGCTGCCCCGGGCCGATGCCATCGTCAATCCCAATCAGCCGGGCGATACCTTCCCGAGTAAAAATCTCGCCGGCGTCGGTGTGGCCTTTTACCTGTTGATGGCGCTGCGTGGGCGACTCAGGGAAAGCGGCTGGTTTGAACGCGGTGAGCGCAAGGAACCGAATCTTGCCGAATTTCTGGACCTGGTGGCGCTGGGTACGGTCGCTGATCTCGTGCCACTGGATCACAACAACCGGGTACTGGTACAGCAGGGCCTGCAACGCATACGGGCAGGGCGCTGCAGGCCGGGAATCAGGGCACTGCTGGAGGTTGCCGGGCGCAACGCCTCGCGTCTGGTAGCGGCGGATTTCGGTTTTGCCGTGGGTCCACGCCTGAATGCAGCCGGCCGTCTGGATGATATGTCGCTAGGCATCGATTGCCTGCTATCGGCAAACCCTGCCCAGGCGAGACAGCTTGCCGAACAACTCGACGCGCTCAACCGGGAACGCCGGGAAATCGAAGCAGACATGAAGACGCAGGCACTGGAACATGTCAAGCAGTTGCATTTCGACGCCGACCATTTGCCCATGGGGCTTTGTCTCTACAATGCGGACTGGCATCAGGGCGTGATCGGCATTCTGGCAGCGCGGATAAAGGAGCGATTCCACCGTCCGGTTATCGCCTTTGCACCGGCGGGATCTGGTGAAATCAAGGGCTCGGCACGATCGATACCGGGCCTGCATATTCGTGACACACTCGACGCCATTGCCGCGCGCCATCCTGAAGTCCTGCAAAAGTTCGGTGGTCATGCCATGGCCGCCGGTTTGTCGCTGGCAGAATCCCAGCTGCCGGTATTCGAGGCGGCCTTCCAGGCGGAACTGAAAGAGCGTCTGGATGAGCAGGCCTTGACCGGTGTACTCGAATCCGATGGAGCATTAGACGCCGGGGAATTCAACCTGGAACTGGCCGAGCTGCTGCGCTCGGCCGGGCCCTGGGGTCAGGGTTTTCCGGAACCCCTGTTCGATGGGTGTTTTACCGTCGTGAACCAGCGCGTGGTCGGCGAACATCACCTGAAGTTATCGGTCAGGCCGGACGGTGGCAGGCAGGCGCTGGATGCTATTGCATTCAACCAGGCGGCCGAGCATCAACTGGCAAAAGGCCAGCGCGTTCGTCTGGCCTATCGGCTGGACAGCAACGAATACCGTGGATCGCTGGGGCTGCAGTTGATGGTCGAGATGATTTATATATTAAAGTAATATATCATTCATATGTTTTAACGAAATGATAATAATAGAATAAATAATATTTTATAAGATTTTCGAGGTGTTTGCTGACTACATGCTGAAGCGTGCGTTGAACAGGCGGCAGGACGATGAGAACACGCCGTGCCCCAGGGCACCCTCTCTTGCTACGCAATTCACCTTGCAAGTACATCCCTGTAGGCTCGACGGCAGCATCCCTCGGCAATTGCTCCTGCATG
>JAUXDG010000187.1 GCA_030618475.1 Gammaproteobacteria bacterium
CATTTCTCACATCGTTAGCCAGGGAGCTAGGCAAGGTTGAGGACGTTAGGTAGCCAATTCTGCGAATCAGATCAATCGAGCCCCCTCACCGCTCTACGGGGTGCAGGTTTCCTACCCAGCTCGCCCCCGAAGATCTCGACGTCGCAGAACACACAGGCAGGCGAAGCAGGTCATGCCAGTGATGCGGCCGTGGTTGCGGTCAGGGAAGTTGCAGTACCACAGGTTGCTGATGTAGAGCCCGCTATCGAGCGCGTTGAACACGTCGTTCCGGTGCAAATCGCCGGGTAAATGATAAGATGCTTGTGTGAAGACCTTGCCAGGCTCCGGGAAGATAATTCTGCCGGCGGACGAATCCCGCAAGCAGTTGTATTACGAACTGATCAGTGGCGGTAGCGGACTTCTGCTTGCGCTGTTCATGTGGGGCCACCTGCTGCTGGTGGGTTCCATCCTGCTGGGTGCCCGCGGCTTCGACTGGATCGCGGGGATACTCGAAGACTACTACATTGCCCAACCGACTGTGGCGGTGATTATCTTCGCCTTTCTGGTTCACGCAGTCACGGCCAGTCGCAAGATCCCCGCCCAGTTGCACGAGCGCAAGGCGATGCAGCAGCTGGCGAAGGGATTGCGCGATGCCGGCCGCGGCCGTCCGCTTGCGAGTCATGAATACTCGGCTTTTAAGCCCCACCTGGAATCCATGCTGTGGATCTGGCAGGTGCGGACCGGGATGGTCATGCTGGTGCTTGGCAGTTCCCACCTCATCCTCCTTGGCCTGGATATATTTACCCCGCTGTTCGGTGTCACGACAGGCATCGAAGCGGTCAGTTCGCTGGAGCGGGTGCAGGCGGGCTTGTGGCCCTTGTACGGCCTGCTGCTGCTGTGCGTCGAATTCCATGCCAGTGTCGGGCTTTATCGTCTCATGGTGAAATGGGGAATCGGCTCGCGGATCACGCGCCCGACCCTGCGCCGGATCGAGCGCGTCATGTTCTGGCTGCTGCTCGGTCTCGGCATCCTCACACTGGTCGTACTGGCGGGCTGGCTGTCCCCGCCTCTGGCCTTTCTGATTACCGATTGAGAAGACTCATGGAGCACATCGAAACCACAGACGTACTGGTGATCGGCGGCGGGCTGGCCGGTGAGCGTTGCGCCATCGAGGCGGTCAGCGCAGGGCAGGATGTGGTAATTCTCTCGGTGGTGCCGCCACGGCGCAGTCACAGCTGTGCCGCCCAGGGTGGCATGCAGGCCGCGCTCGGCAATTGCATCAAGGCCGGGGGTGACAGCCCTGATGTCCATTTCCTCGATACCGTGCGCGGCTCTGACTGGGGCGCAGACCAGGAAGTCGCCCGCATGTTCGCTGAAGAGGCACCGATCGCAGCTCGTGAACTGGCTCATATGGGCGTTCCCTGGACACGGGTTCGTCCCGGCATGAACCGCTATTTCATCAAAGGCCAGCGCGTTGAAATCGACGAGCCTGCGGAAAAAGCCGGCTTGATCATGCACCGGGATTTTGGCGGTACGGCTAAATGGCGGGCTTGTTATGCAGCCGCGGGAACCGGTCATGCGCTGCTCTATGCGGTGGACAGTCAGGTGGTGCGCCTGGGCATCGATGTGCGCGATCGCATGGAAGTTGTTGCCCTGATCCATGAGGGTGGCCGCTGCTGGGGCGCCGTCGCGCGTTGCCTGCGCACCGGCCGTCACAGGGCATTTCTGGCCCGTGCCACGGTGATTGCCACCGGTGGTTTTGGCCGCATCTACGGACAATACACCACCAACGCAACCATCAATGAGGGTACCGGGGCGAGTGTGGCACTGGATACCGGTATCGTGCCGCTTGGCAACATGGAGGCAATCCAGTTCCACCCCACCGTACTCGTGCCCAGCGGCATTCTGATCACCGAAGGTTGCCGCGGTGATGGTGGCTACCTGCTGGATAAGAACATGCAGCGCTTCATGGTCGAAGCGGAGCCTGACAAGCAGGAACTTGCCAGCCGGGATGTCGTCTCCCGGCATATGATGCAATGCATGAAGGATGGCAGGGGTGTAGATACGCCCGCTGGACAGCATCTCTGGCTGGACCTGCGTCATCTGGGGGAAAAACACCTCACCACCAAGCTGCGGGAGGTCTGGGATATCTGCCGCGATTTTGTCGGTCTGAACCCGGCAAAGGACCTGATCCCGGTGCGGCCGACCCAGCACTATTCGATGGGGGGTGTGCGAGTCAACAAGGACGGTCACGCCTACGGCATGGCCGGTCTGTTCGCAGCCGGCGAAGCCGCCTGCTGGGACATGCACGGGTTTAACCGCCTGGGCGGCAACAGCCTCGCCGAAACCATCGTCGCCGGGCGCATTGTCGGTCGCAGTGTCGCAAAGTTCGCAGCCGGCAGCAGCCTGAGCGTAAACACGGCGCTGGCACTGAGTTGTGTCAAAGACGCCGAACGACGTGCCGGTGACTGGCTGGGGCGCAGCGGAAGCGGACCTGGCGTCTATGCTATTCGCGACGCCATCGCGGAAACCATGATCAAGCGGGTCGGCATCTTCCGCGACGGGAACGAACTGGAACAGGCGGTAGCGGAGCTCAAGCAGAGTCTTGCCCGGGTCGACCAGGCAGTGCTGCGCTCGAAGGTGCCGGGGATGAATCCCGAGTTGTCGTTTGCGCTGCGACTCAAAGGTATGGCGAGACTTGCGCTGGTCACAGCCATGGGCGCTCTTGCCCGTACCGAGAGCCGTGGCGCACACTTCCGGCGTGATTACCCGCTGCGTGATGACGCCGGATGGCTGAACCGGACGCTGGTGCGCTGGCCCCGCGATGCTGCCGAGCCGAGTTTCAGCTACGAACCCGTGGGGCTGATAGATCTCCCCCCCGGTCATCGTGGTTACGGTAGCGCAGAGCGCATCGAGATGACTGTGCCGATTACAGCGTACAATGACCGTGTCGCTGACGGGCAGAACGCGCAAGGCCGGCAGGCAAGCGACGAGCCCATCGGGTCACGCATGAAATGGGGGGAACATTGATGGCCAGCGAGTCAGCACAGAAGCGCCGTCACCTCCGCTTTGAAATATTCCGCTACAACCCCGAAGATCAGGAATCGACGCCGCAGTTACAGAGTTTTGAACTCGACGAGACGCCTTACATGTCACTGTTTCTCGCACTCAATCAGATTCGGGAGAAACAGGACCCGAGCCTGCAATTCGACTTTGCCTGCCGCTCGGCGATTTGTGGCTCCTGCGCGATGATGGTGAATGGACGCCCGTCGCTGGCGTGCCGAACCCTGACTGAAGATTTGCCGGAGCTGATTCGTCTGCACCCGCTTCCGGCATTCGCGCTTATCGGTGATTTATCGGTGGATACCGGCACCTGGTTCAGGGCGATGAACGAGCGCGTTGGGGCGTGGATTCACGAGCAGCAAGCCTTCGACCCAAATGCCCGGGAAGAGCCGATGAACGATGATCTCGCCCAGGCCATCTACGAGGGCGATCGCTGCATCGAATGCGGCTGCTGCGTGGCAGGATGCGGGATCGCCAACATACAGCCGGAATTCTATGGCGCAGCAGGCCTGAATCGCATCGCACGCTTCATGATGGATCCACGCGACAAACGCGAAGCAGGCGACTGGTTCGAGGTCGTATCCAGTGACGAGGGCGTATTCGCTTGCGTCGGGCTGATGGCCTGCCACGACATCTGCCCTAAAGAACTCCCCTTGCTTGAGGTCCACGCCTATCTCCGCCGCCGGATGCTGGTCAGCCGGATACGCTGAAACGGGGGTCGAAAGACCCCCGTTTTTTCATGCGTGGATCAGCCCGTAATTGGAGCCAAGGTCAACTCGACACGCCGGTTCTGTTCTCGACCTGAATTGGTGTCGTTATCTGCGATTGGGTTCGACTCACCGTAACCGACAGTGATGAGGCGCAGGTGCTCGATCCCCTGAGTGCCTAAATATTGACTAACACTGGCTGCACGCCGCACCGACAGCGACTGATTGTAGGGTTCTGAACCACGGTTATCCGTGTGGCCGGCCACCTCGATGACAGTCTTTTCGTACTCTTTGAGCACCAGTGACACGGAGTTTAGTACACCGTAAAAATTAGACTTTACGTCGGCGCTGTTGGTTGCAAATGTCACGTTGCCGGGCATATTGAGAATGATTTCATCACCGACACGGGTGACACCGACGCCGGTTCCCTGAAGCTGCGCACGCAACTTGGATTCCTGCACATCCATGTAGTAGCCAACACCACCGCCGGCCAGTGCACCCACGCCTGCACCGATTAACGCCTTCTTGCGCCGTTCTTTCGAGTGGCCGCCAGAGAGTGCTCCGACAGCAGCCCCTGCAGCTGCACCGATTCCTGCCCCGATGGCGGCCTTACTGGCCTGTTGTTCACCCGTGTAGGGGTTTGTGGTGCATGCCGACAGCAGGGTAAGAGCCGCGATAGTGGCCAGCTTAGTGAAGTTACGTATTTTTCGGTACATAGCCTGATATTCCTCGGAGGTAGACAGTGAGAGACTCATCCAAATGTGTGTCGTAAAGTTCCCTGGAGATCACATTAGTCGTCCATTTGCCAGACCTCTTTACAGAGGTCTGAGCACCGGTACAGCGATCCGTTCAACCACTTCATCGAAGTGTTGATCCAGTCACAGGAAGTTCGGCAAGACAGCGCGACGCTGAAGCTTGTCAGGCGGAGAATGTGAAATGCATCACATATGGAACGGGCTGATGACATGAGTTTTCAGCTTGAGGGTCGCCGTTATTATTCGCCTCTATATTTAGATAACCCCAAAGGACGCGAGTCGGCCACAAACGGACATTCAGGTTATGCCTTAAGCCATTTATACATTACCAAGGCATCAATATATCCCTGGGCAGGGTGATTGAAGGCTTTTGGAAGGTGGCCAACCGTATCAAAACCGAGTTTGTTCCAGAGCCTGATTGCACCCTCGTTACTGGAAGCAACAAAATTAAACTGCATTCCCTTATACCCTAATTCGGTTGCTATTTTTTGTGAGTGTTCGCACATGGCTGTCGCCAACCCTTTACCTCGGGCCTTCGACGACACCATGTAACCGCAATTACATACATGGTTGCCAGGTCCACCCTGATTGGTCTTTATGTAGTACGTACCGAGTATTTGGTTGTTTTCTTCAGCAACGTAAGTTTTTCGAGGCAACTGCATCCAGATTTTCAATGCCTCACTTTTTGTTGTTTCTTTTGGGTAAGCGTAAGTTTCACCGGCAGAAACAACCTCGCTGAAAATCGGCCATATCCCATCAAAATCACTTTCTGTTGCTTCTCTAATTCTCATGAAGAGCATCCGTTTGAGGAGTCATAACAGTATGCCAGATTTTGAGAAGCAGACTTAAGCAACTGAGTGACTACTTACGGCCAACTCCGGACCTTCGCGAATGTTTCATACCTATTCAAGGCGGCGAATATCGGTTATCAAGAGTTTTATCTATTTTGCCAGCAAGGCTTTCGACAGCTTTGGCTGTTAGCTTTTGATTTGATCCTTTTGACTCAGCAACATAGTTGCCTATCAATTTAGCATCGCTGACTCTAATTAAATGCCCCATTAAATAGACAAACAAAAAGCTAGGTTTATGAAGTCTACCAACAAGCACATAGTCAGCGCCAAACTGCTTACCTAAATTAGCAGCAACCTCATTATGATCAAATAAATATCCAACGCCGCTATTAGCCAATTCCTGAATCTTTGGGTCAATACTAATAATCACATAATCCGCTTTCTTAAGTTCTGCTTCCAATAACGGTTTTATGGATGCCGTCCGTTTAATTTCTGCCGGTGTTCGTGGAGCCAGTGTTAAATCTTTAAGCTCAAAGTCAAGAATTGCAATTCTGGTTTCTGCAAGCACGCCAATACTCAGAAGGCATAATATGACTG
>JAUXDG010000237.1 GCA_030618475.1 Gammaproteobacteria bacterium
TGGTCCGGCGTCATGAGTTACTGGAACAGCAGGGGATTCACTTCCGGCTGGGTGTGGAAGTGGATGGAACGCTGATGCAGGAATTGCTGAAAACTCACGATGCGGTCTTTCTCGGCACCGGCACCCAGACCTCCCGCGATTTGAAATTGCCGGGGCAGGAATTGCAAGGGGTTAGCGATGCCCTGAGCTATCTGCAGCAGGTCAATCAAGACAGCGGAACGGAGACTGTGGCGGGAAAACGTGTGCTGGTGATAGGCGGTGGTGACACGGCTATGGATTGTGCCCGGTCGGCGGTGCGGCAGGGTGCTGCCGAAGTGACCGTGGTTTATCGTGGTGATGAAAAGGGTGTGCGCGCATCACCCAGGGAAATGCAGGCGGCACGAGATGAAGGCGTGCGTTTTCGCCTCGAATGTGCGCCGATCAACGTGCTGGGTGATGACACGGTCACCGGCGTGTGTTTCGTCGATCCCGCTGGTGGACAGGCAAGCTTTCCCTGCGATGCGGTCATCTTTGCCGTCGGGCAGGTGTGCCAGCCACCCGATTGGTTGAGGCGGCTGGGTGTTGAAAGCAGTGCACGGGGTATCATCCAGGTTGATGCGCACGGTAGAACAAGCCACGCAAAAATCTATGCCGGTGGTGACAATACGCTCGGCCCCGATCTGGTCGTCACCGCCATCGCGGCGGGACGGCGTGCCGCCGAGGGGATACTGGACAGCTTCCGTCCCTCACGGCGGGCTAAAGAGGCTGTAACGGCAATGTTCACTTCGCAACAAATTCCAGGTAACCGGATTCCTGTTGCCGCTACTGTTATTCAACAGGAATCCGTGCCGTGAGGGTGTCCGCCTTCTGTATCGGCATGTTCTGGTGCCTGTCGGCACTGGCCAGCCACAGTTATGGAGGGCTTGATCTGTGTGCGCTGTACCCTGAAGTCATGCCGCCCGGTCTGGAACCGAAGGACCTGCCGCAACCTGAGGGTCAGGGTGCGGGTCTGTTGCAGACCTACTGCTCCCAGTGCCACGCGTTGCCCGGCCCGGGGCGGCATACGGCCGACGAATGGCAAGCAGTGCTGGATAAAATGATTCTGCTCATGGATGTCGCAAGTCGTTTCGGTGGCCTGATGGGGAAGGTCAAGGTACCCAGTGCCGGGGAGGGGGAGGTACTCAGGACCTATTTAACCAACAACGCCTTGCAGGCGATGCAGACGGAGCCTCATGGTATTGCCAATGTCCTTTTCGATAGCGGGCGTTGGATGGCGCTGGGGCCATTTCTACTACTGGTACTTGTCGGGCTGACGCGCTGGTGGCAGGGGAGCGCGCGCCCATGAGCCGGAAGCGGGTTCGGTATATCTGGATTCCGCTGATCATTGTACTGATAGCCATACCCGCCGGCTTTTTTTATGTGGACTGGAGCAAGGGCGGCAGTGGTGCCGGATTGTATTCGCGCAAGTGGGTGCCGGAGGCCGTGTTTGCCTACTGGAATCCGGACGATTTTTACCGGTCGGTTGATTCGGTGATGGGTGAGTTCGAGGGCGAACAGTGCATCAGTTGTCACGAAGCGGTGACCCCCGGCATCGTCAAGGACTGGCGGGCAAGCCGCCACTCCAGGCCCGGGGACGGAAAAGACACCGTCTACTGTTCCGCCTGTCACGGTAATAATCACCAGGAACTGCACCTGCCGACACCAGAAGTTTGCGGGGGTTGCCACAGTACTCAACATGCGCAGTTCGTGGACGAGAAGCGCTTCGGCTTTCCCAGTCATGCGCTGGCCATGGAGCGGGCGCTGGATGCCGAGCATTTCGTGGACAAGCCCAAGGCCGAAGTCACCGCCTGCCTGAACTGTCATTCGGTGGCCAGCAAGTGCGATTCCTGCCATACCCGTCACCGCTTCAACGCCGCTGAAGCGCGCCGTCCCGAAGCCTGTATCACCTGTCACAGCGGCCCGCCGCACCCGGATGACGAGACCTACTTTGCTTCGGCACACGGCCAGCTTTATCTGGCGGAGGGCGAACGGTGGGACTGGTCCAAACCGTTGCGCAAGGGTAACTACAAGGCACCCACCTGCGCCTACTGTCACATGGACCAGGGCAGGCACCAGGTGGCCGATAAATCAATGTGGAAATTCGGTATCAAGCAGATCAATCCGCTCACCTCGGGTAACGAGGTCAAACGCAAACAATGGGTCGCGCTGTGCAGTGACTGTCACGAGGAAGACTGGTCGCGCCAGCAGCTGGCCGGGCTGGACGCGGAACGCAGGCAGGCCTGGAGCAAGCTGTATGCCGCCGAAGGCATTCTGAAGCAACTGCGCGCCGATGGCCTGCTATATCCGGCTGCCGGTGAACGCCCGCCTTATCCCAACGACTGGCTGGACAGCATTCGCCCGCGCGCACGCATTGGCTTTTTTGAAGGACAGGCATCGGCTTTTTACAACGTCTCGCCGATCGAACGCGATTATTTCGAAATGTGGTACTTCGATAACCTGGGTGCCTACAAGGGCGCCGCCCACGGCGATGCAGGTTTTGTGCTGAGGGGGCATGAGGCCATGGACCAGGCCCTGGTGGCGATCGAAGCAGCAGCGGCAAAGTTGCGCCGTCTGGGCGAGATGGAAAAGAAGGCGCAGGCACGGCGGCCGGACCCGGCAGCACTCTGGCTGTCCGGTGAATATACCGAATTCAACCGCGAGAGGAACTGATGAAGCGGTTGCTCGCAATACTCTTGTTCGGATTTTCTGTTGGGGCGATGGCCGGTGCTCAAGCACCTGAAGGTGAATTTCAAAACAGCGCTTGCCTGGAATGTCACCAGCAGCAGGATGCTGAACTGGTCGCTGCATGGCGTGACAGTGTTCACGCTACAGCGGAGAAGGCTGCCACCTGTGTAGCCTGTCACGGTAATAATCATGACAAAGCAGCATCACGTGCACGCCGGGACGCGACTTGTATCGATTGCCATGGCGGGCAAAAAGCACCCGCTGTTCACAGTTATACCACCTCAAAGCATGGCATCCTGACACGTCTCGAACAGAAGGATTGGGACTGGGAACAAGCGCTTGCGTCAGCGAACTATCGGGCACCGGGTTGTGCCTACTGCCACATGCACAGCGGCAACCATGATGTCGGTACCGCGATACGTACATGGCGACCCGAACAAGCGACCGGCAGCGACGAACGCGAGCAGGTTCAGGACACCATGCGTGCGGTTTGTCAGGACTGCCACGCACCGCGTTATATAACGAATTTATTCGATAACGGCGAACGGATGCTCAACATCGGCCGCATGAAAGTACGTGAAGCGGCTGTCCTGATGGCCCAAGCCCGTGGCAGCTATCAGCCGGCCGGGCTGGAAGATGCGGAAAAACAATTCCTTAAAATGAAGACGCAGCATCTGAAAAACGTCTATCTGGGCATCGCCCACCAGTCGCCTGATTACCAGTGGTGGCACGGGCAAGCGGCGCTGGATGGCGACTTGATCCGTATCCGTGGCGCCATCGATCAGGCCCGGCGCTTGCTGAAATAAACCCCCCGGGTGTAGTATTGCGCAAAACCATCAGCCGGTTGAAGTCCGGTAGCCACAAGAACCGGATTGGCGGGATACCGATCGCGAAACAGTATCGGATGAGGCGCACGTGATTCGTACCATAATAATTGTATCTGCCCTCCTCATGACCCCGGCGTCAGCATTTTTTGTTGAAGACAGGGAATCGTTGCTGGTCAATTCCGTGCTGACACAGATTCCTGCAGGAAACACCCTGGCGTCCTACGCAAACGATGCTCCTGCTTCGGACCGCGGTCCACTGCCGGAGAGGGGTTCTTTTCAGGCGGTCACCTACAATATCGCCGGCCTGCCGGAGGTGATCTCAAGGTCGAGCCCGAGTCGGAATACACAGATCATTGGGCGCCTGCTCAATAGCTACGACCTTGTCCTGGTGCAGGAAGATTTTTTCTACCATGGCGAACTCTTGAGTGCATCCCGGCACCCGTTTCGCAGTAAACCCTACGACGGAAAGTCCATAATCGGTGACGGCCTGAACCAGCTGTCGGTTTTCCCGTTTTCTCCCGTGCAACGTGAAGCCTGGTCCGATTGTAACGGATACATTTCGGCGTCGATGGACTGCTGGGCAAG
>JAUXDG010000263.1 GCA_030618475.1 Gammaproteobacteria bacterium
CAGTATTTGGTGCTGACGGTATAGGAATCACGCGCGCTCATAACCTGCGAAGTCTGGCTTCGACGGCGTCGGACGGGTTAAGATGACAAACCACGATCTGTGGCGGCCGAGCCATAAGATCACCCTCCTCATTCCAAGTTGTTTCATCATAGCCCAAAACAGGCAGGGCCGTTATTGATCCGTATCAACCCTTCGCTGATAGTGAATTATTTATCCACACCTTGATACAGGTCAAACCTCTCACAGCGAAAACTGTGCTTTACTTACCTTAAAAGTATAGTTCAGCGTATCAACCACACTAATCGGGAGGCATAATATTTTAAATCTCAATCCTGACACAGTCTGCTTTCTTATTTTGAAGGCGCGTGTCTTTCACAGCCAGGAAGGCGTGACGTTTCCGGAGATAACGGACAGCCCGTCTGAGGACTGGGCACTCCAGGCATTGGCAGCTCACAGCGGCGATAGCGTCTTTCAGGAATTCAAGTCGACCATCGATGACCTGGAACCGGATCAGCAACAGGAAGTGGTTGCGCTGATGTGGCTCGGGCGTGATGAGTTCAGCGTCGATGAATGGGAGGCAGCCCGCGAGGAGGCCCGCAACAGCTGGACGGAAAGCACGGCGGAATATCTTATCGCCCACCCGCATCTTGCGGACTATCTTCTAGAAGGCCTCGACCTGCTCGGCTATTCCTGCGACAGCTGAGCGACAAGTATCGCCAGCGCCGCCGGGCTGAATCGAAGGCGGTTTGATAACAAGGGATTACCAGGTGGATCCTGTCAAGGCTGAAAACCCATCGGATAAGACCGCGGAAAACCTGTTACAGGTGATACAGGCGCTGGTCAGGGAAGTCCATCCACAGCGTCCCTCCACAGCAGTCATCACGCTGGACAGCGCATTTGAAAAAGACCTCGGTCTGGACAGTCTGACGCGTGTCGAGCTGATTTCCCGGGTCGAAAAACGATTCAAGCTTGCGCTGCCGGAACACAGCTTTGCCGATGCCGAAACGGCTCGCGATTTATTACGCGCGGTGCTCGGCGCAGCAGGGCCTCGAACCACCCTGTCTGCAGCAGAGATGCGCCCGATGGAACTGGGCGAAGCCACGGCCGCACCGGCCGAGGCGCAAACCCTGGTGGAAGTATTGGACTGGCACGTCCTGCATCATCCTGACCGCCCCCTTATACAGATCTACCAGGACGAAAATGAGGGTGAAATCATCACCTATCACCAACTCGAAGCGGGCGCCAGACAGGTGGCCGCCGGCTTACAGCAAGGTGGCATAAAACCGGCCGAACCCGTCGCGATGATGTTGCCCAGCGGCCCGGATTACTTTTTCAGTTTTTTTGGTGTGCTGATGGCCGGCGGCATCCCGGTGCCTATCTACCCGCCTGCCCGGCCATCGCAGCTGGAAGACCACATGCGCCGACACACCCGTATCCTGGCTAACTGTCTGGCGACCACCCTCATCACCGTAACCGAGGCGAAACGTGTGGCGCAGCTGCTCAAGTCACAGGTGCCCAATCTGCGACATATCGTGTCGGTTTCCGAGCTCACGGCGTCCGGCGCCGTTCCGGCCCTCCCCGCCCTGAACAGCAACGACATCGCGTTTTTACAATACACCTCGGGAAGCACCGGCAACCCCAAAGGCGTGGTACTCACCCACGCCAACTTGCTCGCTAATATCCGTGCCATGGGCCAGGTCGTCCAGGCCGGTCCCGAAGACGTATTTGTCAGCTGGTTACCTCTGTATCATGACATGGGTCTGATCGGTGCCTGGCTGGGCAGTCTGTACTATGCAGCGCTTTTCGTCGTCATGTCGCCACTGAGTTTTCTGGCCAGGCCGGAGCGCTGGTTGTGGGCCATTCACCACTACCGTGGCACCTTGTCCGCCTCGCCTAACTTCGGCTATGAGTATTGTCTGCGGCGCCTGAAAGATGAAGACCTGGAAGGACTGGATCTGAGCTCCTGGCGCGCGGCGTTCAATGGTGCGGAAACGGTCAGTCCGGACTCCGTGCAGCAATTCGGTGAACGCTTTGCCGCATTCGGCTTTCGCCGCACGGCGATGATGCCGGTCTACGGCCTGGCAGAATCGACCGTAGGCCTGGCATTTCCACCGCTGGACCGTGGACCGCTCATCGACCGCATCGACCGCAACAGCTTTTCACGTTCCGGACAAGCCACGCCGGCACCGGCCGATGACAAACACGCTTTACGCTTCGCCTCCAGCGGGCCACCAGTGCCCGGACACCAGATCAGGGTGGTGGATTCTGCCGGACACGAGCTACCCGAACGCCAGGAAGGACGGCTGCAGTTTCGCGGCCCCTCTTCCACCAGCGGCTATTACCGCGACGCGGAAAAAACCCGAAGCCTGTTTGCGGGAGACTGGCTGGACTCCGGCGATCTGGCCTATATAGCCAACGGAGAAGTCTATATAACAGGGCGCGTCAAGGACATTATCATCCGTGCCGGACGCAATATTTACCCCCATGAACTGGAAGAAGCGGTAGGCCTCATTCCCGGCATCCGCACCGGCCGTGTCGCCGTGTTCGGCAGTGAGGACACCAGGTCAGGCACGGAACGACTCATTGTCCTGGCGGAGACACGAGTTAAAGATACAGCCGAAATGGATAAGCTGCGTGTTGAAATCAATGCACTGGCGACCGATCTGGTTGGCGCACCACCCGACGAAATCGTGTTGGCGCCACCCGGCACCGTGCTGAAAACGTCGAGTGGTAAAATTCGTCGTGCGGCAAGTCGTGAACTCTATGAAAAAGGCAGGATCGGTAAAGGTCATCGCAGTGTAATCTGGCAAGTGGCGCGACTGGCACTGGCCAGCATCACGCCGCA
>JAUXDG010000023.1 GCA_030618475.1 Gammaproteobacteria bacterium
CTGAAACGCAAACAACGGCAAGTTGCGAAACAGCTGGCAATAGAGCGCGAAGCGGCACTAGAGGTTGAACGGGCAGCTGAGCTCGAGGCTAAACGGGCAGCTGCGCTGGCAGCGTGGAAAAAGGCGAGCAGTGGAATCGGATGGGCTGAGGAAATCGAGGACGAAGAGGGTGAAAGTGAGTAGGAATGTTCAGGGCGCTTTACCACTCCTTGCGATCACAACTAATGCGAGCAGGACGACGCCAACCAGTACGACCAGTTCCAGCGAGAGGAAGTCAGTTATGCCATTTGATGCGCCATCGCTGTGAGCTGAGGGGGGTGCTCTCGTATCGGCCACGGCTGCTGCTCCGGCCGGTAAAGATAAAAAGTACACGCCGAAAAAAAGGGACTGAATGGAATGTAGCCAACGTGATGCCATGATTTATCCGACTCCTTATATCTTATTTGCATAGCCGGCATTGATGTTTCCGATCAGCCCTGAGCCAGGTAAAAACCCGCCTGGCGTTAAAGTTCGACTCGTTCTGAACAGTGGGTCACCCTGGTAGAGGCATTCTGTACCCTCTTGCGCCATCCCCGGATTACGTAGACGATAAGACCCAGACAGACAGTCTGGGAGACCAGACAGACAATTGTGAACACAGTATCCATATTCAGACTCCGGATTAAGATAACAATATCAACGGGGGGAGTAGCTATCGACATCGAGCAATAGCCGTGCCGGATAGTATGGAACGAGCATAACGAGCTGAAAAACAAGCAGTAATGGGGTCTGTTCAAATTGCGCACAGAGTGCAGGACAGGTCAGTGTGTTGCCTGTCCCCGACACCTGGTTGCTGAGAATTCTTAACTGATTGAGAAATATGGATTCGGATTGTCGCCGTTCTGAGACAGCTTGCGCTGTGCTTCGAACTGATCGAGAAAACTGCCCGACTGGGCGTCGACCTGTCTGATGGCCGAGGTAACAGGTAAGCTTAAAAAAAACAGGCCGGAGGCCCGTTTTTCGTCTCGAACCGCCCAGCAGCCTGTCGGACTTACTTGCCGGCCCAGTTCGAGAAGCTGTCCATGTTACGAGCCTTACCGTCTTCATAGCCGGCGCCATAAGCTTCAGTGGTACGCTGCTCTTCGCGCGGCGGATTCAACACATAGCCGCTCTGCCAGCCTTCAATATAATCGGCGTTGACAGACTCATTTTCCATCTTGGTGGTAAAATCATAATAACTTTGATCCATTGCTGCGATCTCCTCGACAAGGTTTCGAATCGTTTACACAGAAGTCGGACTTCTGATCATGAATTTTCACACCGCTGACGCGACATCTGGCGAAAAGGCGGGAGCACAACAGGCTCGCCACCGCCCCGGGTTTTTCGCTGACCCATGAGTCATGAACAGTGCCCTTATGAATGGCGCGGAAGTATACAGGTATATCAGGATTTCGCTATATATCCCCAGTGAGATAATACGACAAAGTGTATGTGGTTATTTCGCCCTTGCCGATACTCGTGACTGTCGGGTGCGCACCGTTATTAAATCCTGACTAATTTGGTAAGGAAAGAACACCTTGATATAATGCGATATTTTAATGGAGACCAGTATGTCTGATAACAGCAACCAGGATATCGATTTAGCCAGTGGCATGGCCGCCTTTGAAGCCAAGCATTTTTCCCGCGCTGCCCAGTTGCTCTCACCGTTTGCCGAGAACGGCCATGCCGAGGCGCAGCATCGCCTGGCCATCATGTACCAGAATGGTCTGGGTCTGGCCCAGCACGATGGACTGGCGCTACGCTGGATGAAAGCGGCCGCGGAAGGTGGTTACCCTGTCGCACAACATGGACTGGGTTTTATGTACATGGAGGGCGAGTGTGTGGACAAGGATCCGGCACTGGCGGTTGAGTGGTTCCAGAAGGCAGCAGAACAAGGATTGGTGGGTTCTCTGACTACGCTGGCGATGATGTACGAAGAAGGCAGTGGCGTTGAGCGGGATATCGATAAAGCCAATGAACTCTACCGGGCAGCAGGTTTTGATCGTTGATAGAACTGTCTGCTGAAGATTCACTGCGTCTGAATGTATTGCTGGCCAATCCGTTGCAGGCAGTGCGTATCGACGAGTCTTCAATGACGGTTTATGCCTTGTCGGATGCGGGCGAGGCGAGTGTCACGCTGAATCCGCAGGGTCGGGATGAGCAGTATCTGAAGAAAGTCCGTGAATTACTGTCCAGCCAGGTGCTCGGCTCTCCGGGTGGTTACCCCATCTTTCTACGCCGTTGGACACGTATGGGACAGGCACGCGATGACAGTCTGGAGCAATTGCTGTTATTGGGTGAGCCTGAAGCAATCGTGGCAGTGGTGCACGCTTCCGGACTGGATAACGAAATTGCCAGGCGTGCCTGGTGGGCCATGCCGGTTGCTGACAATGCGCGGCGTATGCTGGAAAGAAACTCTGTCGTTAGCGGCTCAATGGGCACCGTATTGGCCGAGTATCTGGTTGACTACCTGCCCTTCGAGACCGAGCACCGGGCCATGATGGAAACGGTCCGTCTGGTACTGCAGCCAGGTTTGATAGCCGATGAGCTTCGCGACAAGCTCTGGCGGTCGGCCAAACGCAAGAATTCCTACTACATTGGCTTTATGGACGCCCTACCGGATGCGCTTCCCGATACGGGTAAGCCCAGACACGACTGGCAGGAACTCCGTGAGCGATTAAAGCTACACCTGGACGAGGGAAATCCTGTCGCCGCACAACTGTGCCGGTGCCTGAGTGAATGTGGTCAGGCGTTTCTGGAAACGGCGGAAGCAGCGATGAATAAACCTGTCAACCAGGACGTCGTCGTCGAACTGTTGAAGTCGATTCAGAGCTACTTCAGATCCGTATGCCCGAATAGTGATCCGGGTGCTGATATCGATACCATAATCAGCGATGCTGAGACCTTGCTGCATGTTCCGCCAGTCTGCGAAACTACGACTGCGGTACAGAATGTTTTGAAAGCGGTTCCTGAATATCGTGACGAGGTGAAGGCCATGATGACGCTGGCCTGGATTGGTGAGCCGCTGGTAAACCCCATCTTTGCTCGCAGCGACGCCATCGGTTCGGTCATGCGCAAGAAAATAGAACCGCTGATGACGCCGATTCAACAGCAGTTGGCCCGGTTATGCGGTAAAGCCGGATAACAGTTTTGCCAACAGTTTGATACCATCGATAATCCCATTAACAAGTTATGGAGCGGGGCAGGTAGTTCTTATGTCAGAAGTTGTCATGTATTGCACCCGGTTTTGTCCGTATTGCATCAGCGCAGACCGGTTGCTGAGTCATAAAGGTGTTTCGGTTAACAGGATTTCCGTTGATAACGATACCGACCTGTGGACCAGGATGGAGGAGCTCACTGGTCGCAATACGGTCCCGCAGATTTTTATCGGCGATCGGCACATCGGGGGTTATGACGATCTGGCGGCGCTGGACCGGGTCGGAGAGCTCGATCCTTTACTGGAACCGATTCTGAAAGCAATCAAGGCTTGAGGTCACAGCATTGAATTTCTTCCCCGTATTTATGGACCTGGATGGCCGTGACTGTCTGGTGGTCGGCGGTGGCAATGTCGCTGCCCGCAAGGTCAGCCTGCTGGTTCGCGCCGGTGCCAGGGTAGAAGTGGTTGCTCCGGAGCTTTGCGGAAAACTGGCAGTGCTGCGCGATGCTGGCAAGATGACGCACAGTGCACGCGAGTTCGAGGAAGCCGATGTGGAGGGCAAGGCGCTGGTGATAGCCGGCACCAGTCAGGAAGAGGTAAATCGCAGGGTGTCAGAATTCGCAAAGGCCAGGAACATACCGGTAAACGTGGTGGACCAGCCTGAGCTGTGCAGTTTCATCGTGCCATCGATTATTAACCGTTCGCCGGTACAGGTGGCGGTATCCTCAGGCGGTGCATCACCGGTGCTGGCGCGTCTCCTGCGGGCGCGCCTGGAGAGTTATGTGCCAGCAGCATATGGCCAGCTGGCGAAACTGGTAGAGAGTTTTCGCGATGCGGTCAAACAGCGTTTCAGCAGCGTCGAGCAACGGCGCCAGTTCTGGGAGAACATGTTACAGGGTGAAGTGGCGGAGCTGCTGTTTGCCGGCCGTGATGAAACTGCACGTGCTGTTCTCGAAAAAGCACTCCAGGATAGCAGCGATGAACCACATCCGGTTGGTGAAGTCTATCTGGTCGGCGCCGGTCCCGGCGATCCCGATCTCCTGACATTCCGCGCACTGCGCCTGATGCAGATGGCCGATGTCGTGGTCTATGACCGCCTGGTTGCACCACCGATTCTGGAGCTGGCACGCCGTGATGCAGAACAGATTTATGTCGGTAAGGAACGTGATAATCACGCGCTGTCCCAGGAGAACATCAATCAGCTGCTGGTGCGCCTTGCCAAAGAAGGAAAACGTGTTGTTCGTCTCAAAGGTGGTGATCCCTTTATTTTCGGACGAGGCGGCGAAGAAATCGCCACCCTGATGGAAAACGGCATAACGTTCCAGGTGGTACCGGGTATTACCGCCGCCTCCGGCTGCGCCACCTATTCGGGTATTCCTTTGACCCACCGTGATTATGCTCAATCGGTGGTCTTTGTGACCGGCCACCTGCAGGATGGCTCTGTCAACCTCAACTGGAAAGCGCTGGCACACGACAATCAGACCACGGTCTTTTATATGGGGCTGCACGGTGTTGGCATTGTCTCGGCAGAGCTGATTAAACACGGCCTGCCGCAAACGACACCGGTTGCCTTGATTCAGCAGGGTACAACACAAAATCAGCGCGTGGTAATTACCGACCTCAAGAACCTGGAAGAAGCGGTAAAAACTGAACAGCTTAAACCACCCACCATCATCATTGTCGGTGAAGTTGTGAAACTGCACAAAACATTGCAGTGGTTCAAGCCGTTACCTGGCGCCAATCCCAGGCCATTCGGCGGTCTCCCTCACGTGCGTGGAACCTGATTTCTGGCACCAGCGCTGGCAGGACAAGCTGACTGGTTTCCATCAGCGCGATATCAATCCCCACCTCGCGACCTTCTGGTCACGGCTGCAGATAAAACCCGGTGAGCAGGTGTTTGTGCCTCTGTGTGGAAAGAGTCGGGACATGCTCTGGTTGCGGGAACGGCATTCCGTGCTGGGTGTTGAACTGAGCCCGATCGCTGTGGAAGATTTTTATAAGGAAAACGGACTGCTCGCTGCACACTGCCGGCAGGGCGCATTTTCCGTCAGTGAGAGAGAAAATCTCTGCCTGTTGTGTGGTGATTATTTTGATTTGCAGCCCGCACAGTTGCAGCGTGTACGTGCCGTCTACGACCGGGCAGCGCTGGTTGCTCTACCGGCGGATATGCGTCCGCCTTATGTCACTCGCCTGACATCGCTGCTGCCAGCTTCGGTGTCCATGTTGCTGGTGGCGATGGAATACGATCAGCAACAAATGAACGGGCCACCTTTTTCCGTTGACGAGAAAGAGATCCGCGACCTTTTTGAGGAGCATTGGTCCATTCAGCTGCTGCACAAGGAAAATATTCTCGCCAATGAACCGAAATTCCGCGACCGGGGCCTGTCCCGCCTGAGTGAAAAGATTTACCTGCTCAATAAAAAGTAAGCTTCTCCGGCAGTTTCTGGGATCAGCCATTAGGGCTCGCGTAGAAATTAATTTTGAAGCGAGCCCTAAGCGCTTGAATGTCAATTAATTTCGATTCTTGCCGTTACAGGCATATAAGTCCGGCGTTGGCCGGAAAAAACTTAAAACAACTAGGTATTACAATGAGTTAAAAGGATGTGCGGGCATGAAAAGGATTCTTTCAGCTAATTTCGGCCGGCCACGCGTGGCCGCGATTTTCAGCCTGGTCTTGCTGTTCACGGCTGGCGTTTCATCAACAAGCATGGCCGCGGCCGGTGGCGTCGATGCTGTTCTGGTCATGGACAGTTCCGGCAGTATGGCCAAGAACGATCCCGGAAAGCTGCGGGTTCCGGCGGCCAGAATGTTCATGTCCTTGCTGGGTGGTGAGGACCGCATTGGTCTGATCAGCTTCAGTGACAACGGTTATCCGGTTTTACATCTCACCACGCCGGCTACAGATACCAACGCCCGGATTCTAGCCTCTGCCGACAAGGTGTCGTCGAAGGGCGTCTATACCAACCTTTATGCTGCACTTTCCAAAGGCATCGAGATGCTCGAACGGGAAGGCAAAGAGGGCCAGGAAAGAATGTTGGTGCTCATGTCCGACGGCAGAATGGATGTGGGTAACAGCGATGAGGATTGGACCCTGACGCAGAAGCTGCAAGGGGAGCTGTTGCAAGCCGCCAGGGACAAGGGTATCAAAGTCTACACCATTGCATTTACCGAGGCGTCCGACATTGAGCTGCTGAAACAGGTGGCGAAGGAAACAGGTGCACTGTTCAAGCTGGCACGTAGCGATCAGGATCTGCACGACGTCTTCAGTGCGATATTTGAAAGCGCCAAAGATCCGGACATGTTACCGATCGAAGGTGGCGAGTTTATGGTGGATGGATCCATCGAAGAGGTCACCATCGTCGCCTCCAAGGAACGCGAAGATGTGCGAATCTACCTGCAATCGCCGGACGGCAGGAAACTGGGGGCCGAAAATGCCGATGACAAGTTGAAGTGGTTCCTGTCACATCATTTCGACATGATCACCCTGAGCAAGCCTGAACAGGGCGCCTGGAAGCTGTTGTTTACCGGCGGCAGGAATCGCGCCTATATCGTGACCAATATGACGCTTAACTATAATCCCCAGCAGCCCAGTCTGATAGCCGGTGAAGGCATGGTGCTGGAATCCTGGCTGGAACAGGACGGCAAGTTGCTGGACAAGGAAGCGGTGCTGACCAACACCCGTTTCCAGATGGAAATCCAGGACCCCAATGGCGCAACAACGCGTTTCGATCTGTTCGACCGTGGCGAAACCGGGGACAAAAAGCCGGCTGATGGCGTGTATGCCAATACCTTGAGTTATGAAAACGCGGGTTCCTACCAAATCAGGATTATTGCTAAAGGTGAAACTTTCCAGCGTCAGAAAACCGTTCACTTCGAGATTGCGCCGGTCCCCGCCGGTGTGGCAAAGCCGGACCGTGAAGAACAGGCCGAACCCGAACCGGAACCGGAACCGGACAAGGCTGCGGCAGAGCCAGCGGCCGGTCCTGAGGTAAGCCTTGAGGAAGACTCGGAACAGCAGGCGCAGCCTGAAAAGAAAAAGGACGTAAACCTGGGGCTGGTCGCGGCTGTCTTTATGGGTATCAACCTGCTGTTGGGTGCTATCGGCTTTGCTGTATGGTGGATCCTCAGGAAGCGTAAGAAGACCGATAACGCTGATGCTGATGATGAAGCTAGTTAACGGCAGGCTCACGTTTTTGCGGGAATGACCGGGAACAGGCGAATTCGAAGAGCGGGCGGGTAACGATGGAAAACCTTCAGATCAATGTCTACGCTTTTCTCGGGGTGCTGGAGTTTTCACTGCTACTTCTTGTTGTCACCCTGTTTTTTACCGTTCGCAGTAAAAACCTGGCAGGCCGGCTGCGTGTAGTGCAAGAAAAGCTGAATAAGGCGGAGCAGCTGCCGGAACCTGTCACCTTTGATCAGTATCTGCGCGACGAGGTGATTCATAATCAGCACCTCATAGAGCGTGCGGCTGCGTCGCAAGAGGATGCCGAAAAGAAAGTCGCCGAAGTGATGAATGTGCGTAAACAATTTCTTGAACTGGAAGTTGAAGCGCGAGCACTCGAAAATAACCCGATTGCGTTCCAGGACAAACTCGCAGACGGACTGAGTGAGCTGATCGAACGCTTGCGCCCTGAAGCGGAAATAGTGATGGGACCTGTTGTAGAAGCAGTTGAAACAATCCCGCAGTTAGAAAAAGCAGCGGCAGAGCAACGCAAATTGATTGAGACCCATGACGCTGAATTCGAGCGCCTGAAAGAGGTTATCAATAATCAGCAGGATGCGATGGAGGCCCTGCGCAAGGCCGAGGACGACAGCTCCGCGCAGGATGAAAAACACGAACTGGAAATCAAGCTTCAGGAACTCGAGGCGCTGGTGGAGTTCAAGGACGCTACCATCGAGGAACTCGAAAAACAATACAGTAAACTGGAGGCCAGATTCCTGGCAGTGAGCGGAGAGAAAAAAGTCAATTAGCGTTACACTGGTGTACCTTGTCACTGATATTAACCCATTCAGCGCAGCCTGCCCTGTCTGCGCAGGCAAAGGACATGAAGACGCATACATTGTTTTCCACGCTGCTTTTAGCAGCCACAATGATGCTCGCACCTGGCCAGTCAATGGCTGAAGAAATACGCGTGGCGGTGGCGAGTAACTTCAAGGTTGCCATTACACCCATTGCCAAACGTTTCGAGGCGGGCACGGATCACAAAGTGACGGTGATCTTTGGCTCCACTGGCAAGCACTATGCGCAAATCAAGAACGGTGCGCCGTTTGATGCTTTCTTTGCCGCCGACGTTCGTCGGCCGGAACGCCTGGAGAAAGAGGGCGTTGCCTTGCCCGGCAGCCGCTTCACCTATGCGCTGGGCAAAGTGGTTCTGTGGAGCCCCAGGACGGGATATGTGGACCCGCAAGCCGGTATACTGGAACGCGGCGAATTTCACCACTTGGCGATTGCGAACCCAAAGTTCGCACCTTACGGCAAGGCGGCCGAGGAGGTCTTGCAGGCGCGCGGGCTATGGAGTCGACTTAGTGGACGCCTCGTGCGCGGCGAGAACATTGGTCAGACCTTCCAGTTCGTCAACAGCGGTAACGCTGAATTAGGCTTCGTGGCCTACTCGCAGGTGAAGCGTCCAAATCTGCAGATTGACGGCTCATTGTGGGAAGTGCCGCAGGCACTTTACACCCCCATCGAACAGCAGGCCGTCTTGCTGAAGGACAATGAGGCTGCCCGCGATTTTCTGTCATTTGTGCGCAGTGATGAGGCTTTGAAGATCATCCGTGATTACGGATACGACACGCCGTAATGCTCAGTGAATCCGATCTTGGCGCGCTTGCGATAACCCTGAAACTGGCGCTGCTCACCACCCTGATCCTGTTGTTGCTGGGAACGCCGCTCGCCTGGTGGATGGCGCGTAGCCGTTGGCGATTCAAGTTTCTGCTGGAGGCGGTGGTAGCCCTGCCGTTGGTGTTGCCGCCGACCGTGCTGGGTTTCTATCTTCTGGTGGCCCTCGGTCCTCATGGCCCGGTGGGCGGATTGATGGAATCGCTGGGTGGCAGATCACTGGCCTTCACCTTTACCGGCCTGGTCATCGGCTCGGTTTTCTACTCGATGCCGTTTGTGGTGCAGCCACTGCAAAATGCCTTTACCGCGGTCGGTCGCCGCCCGCTGGAGGTGGCCGCCACCCTGCGCGCATCACCGCTGGATCGATTCTTTACGGTTGCCATTCCGTTGGCCCGTCCCGGCTTTTTTACCGCAGCGGTGCTCGGTTTTGCCCACACGGTGGGCGAGTTCGGTGTGGTGCTGATGATAGGCGGCAACATACCCGGCGAGACCCAGGTCGTGTCCATCGCCATCTATGACCATGTTGAGGGGCTGGAATACGTTCATGCCCATTGGCTGTCAGGGGGGCTGCTGCTGATGTCTTTTCTCATGTTGATCGCGGTATACGCCCTCAACCGCCGTTTCAGCGTTGTACAACCATGACCATCGAGGCCAGATTCCGTATCGACAGGGACGACTTTTCGCTGGATGTTGACTTGAGCGTTCCCAGCCGCGGTATCACCGCGCTGTTCGGCCCTTCGGGCTGTGGTAAGACCACACTGCTGCGTGCGATCGCCGGGCTTGAATACCATCACGATGGTTTTCTGAAAGTAGGCGATAGGACCTGGCAGGACAGCGACTGTTTCGTCCCGCCGTACCGCCGTCCCCTGGGCTATGTTTTCCAGGAGGCCAGTCTGTTTGCGCATCTCACCGTGCGGCGTAATCTTGAATATGGCATCAAGCGGGTGCCGGCAGCAGAGCGTAAAGTCTCTCTGCAGCAAGCCATTGAATTGTTGGGAATCGGGCACCTGCTTGAACGTAGACCCGCCCGTCTCTCCGGCGGCGAGCGGCAGCGGGTGGCGATCGCACGGTCGCTGGCCGTCAGCCCCAGGCTGTTGCTGATGGATGAGCCGTTGGCGGCCCTGGATGTGAACCGCAAGCAGGAGATTCTGCCCTATATCGAGTCCCTGCATAACGACCTGGATATTCCGGTGATCTATGTCAGTCATTCCCCCGATGAAGTGGCGCGCCTGGCGGATCACCTGGTGTTGCTCGAAGCAGGCAGAGTCACGGCATCGGGCGCTATCAGCGACATGCTGACCCGGCTCGACCTTCCGCTCGCCCACGGCAGTGATGCCGAGGCGCTTATCGAAGCGACCGTTGCCGGGCACGACGAGGCCTATCATCTGACTCACCTGGATTTTACCGGAGGTCGTTTTACCGTGGTGCGCAAGGAATTGCCGGTGGGCAGTGCGGTGAGATTGAGGGTCGCCGCTCGCGATGTCAGTCTTACCCTGGAGTGGCAGTCCGGTACCAGTATCCTGAATATATTTCCCGCCATCGTTGACGAGGTGATCGCCGACGGTGAGGCCCGGATGACTGTGCGATTGATGGTGGGAGGCGTGCCCATGTTGGCCCGCATTACGCGTAAATCTGCCTCGGTACTGGGTTTGAAAGCCGGCAAGCTGGTGTACGCTCAGGCAAAAAGTGTCGCCTTGCTGTCCTGATCCGGTTTTCATGGTTTCGCAATGTACGTTCAGCTCAGAGTTTGCCCGAAACGCGTTGAGTCATCGCTTGCATATAAAGATTGGCTGCCTATAAAGCGTCCTCGAAGGTATACTACGCATCCTGATATTGGCAGTCGGGCCGATATGGTGATCTCTGTAGCAGTCCTTGATGGCACGAAAGAAACGTACAACTCGCCGCCGCAGCTCGAAAAAGCGACGTAAATCAAGACGCAGACACAGTCGTTTCCCCTGGACCAAAATACTCCTCAGCCTGCTGGTTGTGCTGCTCGCTTATGTGGCGTTTCTTGATTTCCAGGTCTACCGGCAGTTCGAAGGCAAGCGCTGGTCACTGCCGGCGCGTGTGTACGCCCGTCCGCTGGAGCTGTACGCCGGTTTACACCTGACCCCGGCACAATTTGCCAGTGAGCTGCGGGCACTGGGTTACCGTTCCGTCAGAGTGGCACGGAAAGCCGGTGAGGTGTCCAGAAACGGCAAGCGGTTTCAGCTCATCAGCCGGCCGTTTGTGTTCTGGGACGGACAGGAGCCATCACAATCTGTACGTGTGACATTTTCGTCAACACATCTGAAGAGTTTGCAGGATGATCGTAATGGCAGTGCAATGGCGCTGGCGCGGCTCGACCCGCTGGAAATCGGCAGCATCCATACCGCACGTCAGGAAGACCGGATCCTGTTGCGGCTCGACGACATACCGGACATTCTGGTCGAGGCGTTAATCGCCGTTGAAGACCGAAATTTTTATACCCATCACGGTGTCTCTCCGCCTGCCATTGCCCGTGCTTTGTGGGTCAATCTGAGTTCGGGACGGGTGGTGCAGGGCGGCAGTACGCTCACCCAGCAGCTGGTGAAAAACTTCTTTCTGAGTAACCAGCGCAGCCTGTGGCGCAAGTTCAACGAAGCCATCATGTCGCTGCTGTTGGAGTCGCGATATGAGAAGGATGAGATCCTCCAAGCCTATCTCAACGAAATTTATCTGGCCCAGGATGGTCAACGCGCCATACACGGCTTTGGTCTGGGCAGCCGGTTTTTCTTCCAGCGTCCACCGCAAGAGCTGAGTACGGCGCAGATCGCCCTGCTGGTGGGTATGGTTAAAGGACCTTCCTACTATGATCCGCGCAGGCACCCGGATCGGGCGCGTGAGCGACGCAACCTGGTTCTGCGTATCATGCATGAGCAGGGCATTATCGATCGTGCTCAATACCAGAAATCACGTACTGAAAAACTGGGCCTGGTGAAACCTGCTGTGGGTACCAGCAAAAGCTTCCCGGCGTTTCTGGATATGGTGCGCCGCCAGCTACGCCGTGATTACAATGAATCCGACCTGGTGACTGAAGGACTGCGCATCTTTACCACGCTTGATCCACAGCTGCAGTGGGCGTTGCAGAAAAGTCTGGATCAACAGATCAGACCGGTGCTGAAAAAGCAGCCACAGCTGCAGGGGGCCGGACTGGTCACACATTCTGCCAATGGTGAGGTGCTGGCGCTGGCGGGGGGGCGAGAGGCAGGTTTTGCCGGTTTCAACCGCGCACTCGATGCCAGGCGGCATGTCGGTTCACTCATCAAGCCAGCCGTGTATCTGACCGCACTGGAACGGTCCGGCCGTTACAATCTGGCATCATTGATTGACGACAGCCCGCTTGAATATGAACAGTCCGGCCAGTTATGGAATCCGAATAACTATGACCGGAAATTTCATGGCCAGGTCATGTTGTATCAGGCGCTGGCGGATTCCTATAACGTGGCGACGGCCCGTCTCGGGCTGGACCTGGGTGTCAACGCTGTTATCCAGACCTTGCGGCGTCTGTCGGTCGATCAACCGCTCAATCCTTACCCCTCGCTGTTTCTCGGGGCGACCGATTTAAGCCTGCTGGATGTCACTCACCTGTACCTTAATTTTGCCAGCGGCGGATTCCAGATTCCGCTGCGCAGTATCCGTGAAGTACTGGACGCCGACGGCGTACCACTGCAACGCTACCAACTCAGTGTCGAGCGGGTGATTGATCCGGCCCCCGCCTACCTGATCAACCGTGCTTTACAGATGGTGGTGGTAGAAGGCACTGCGCGTTCTCTCAACAGACGTTTTGCAGCGGCACTCGGGCTGGCCGGGAAAACCGGCACTAGCAATGATTTGCGCGACAGCTGGTTTGCCGGTTACGACGGTGAGAAACTGGCTGTAATCTGGATGGGCCGTGATGATAATCAACCCATGGGACTCAGCGGTGCAAGCGGCGCCATGCAGGTGTGGGCGGGTTTGTTCGCCAGCGCGGGCGTAGTCAAGCAACAACCGGCGAAACCGGATTCGGTTGAATGGTACCGGGTAGACAGGCAGAGTGCAGGTCTGGCCGACAAGGGATGCAAAGATACCGTACAATTGCCTTTTATCGAGTCTGAATCAAAGCCTGCCGCAGCACCCTGTGCACGAGGACGGCCGCGCTGGTTGCCGGAATGGTTGCAATGAAACGAGTCATATTTCTCCTCGCCCTGTTGTTGGGTGCCTGCAGTACTGCGCCTCAGCGTACTTTACCTCCTGTCGTCGATGGCACCCAGCCGCGTGCCGCACAGCCGCGTGCCGCACAGCCCGAAGCAGTCGACAGTGTGGAACGCCCCGACAGAGTGGAGGTGCCTGTTCCCCCGCCGGCACCCAGTGGTGGCGCAGTTGTTGCTCTGCTCGATCGCGCTAATGCCTATCATCAGTCAGGTGACATCAGTAACGAGGCTGCGACCGTCGAGCGTGCGCTGCGTATCGACCCCAATAGTGGCCGCTTGTGGAACCGCCTGGCTGTCATACGCCTGGAGCAGGGACAGCCCCGGCAGGCCGAGCAACTGGCACTGAAATCCAATGCCTTATCGCGCGGCGATACGCGCTTGCAGGCACAGAACTGGCGCCTGGTGGCCAAAGCGCGCTGGTCGATGAACGACAGTGCAGGCGCCCGCGCCGCGGAGAAGAAAATCCGTGAGCTACACTGATCGGGGATACCCGGTATGTGGTGTACAATACCCGTCAGCATGGGTGGAAAGTTTTACTGATAGCGAAAAGTCAGCGCCGTGGGCATATATTCAGTCGAAAAATTAATCTCCGAGGCGCGCCGCCTGGCGACCGAGTTCCGCCGTACCACTGGAAAGGCCTTACCCGGCGTCAGCGGGGAGATTGCCGAACACGATGCGGCACGCCTGCTTGATCTTGAACTCTGTAAAGAAAGAGCCGCTGGCTACGATGCCGTCGGTCTGGGCAAGCGCGAAGGAAAGCGGGTCCAGATCAAGGGCCGGGTCATATTCGATGAGGAAAAGTCCGGTCAGCGCGTCGGGCAACTCAAACTCGAGCAGGAATGGGACAGCGTGGTGTTAGTGATCATGGACGAAAACTATGAACCTTACGAAATCTACGAAGCCGATCGCGAGGATATCCTCGAGGTGATGGGCGAGGCTGGCAAGAGTGCGCGTAAGAAACGCGGTGCCATGACGGTCGCCCGATTTAAAATTATTGCCCGTCTGGTGTGGACACGTGAAGAAGGCGAGCTTGAAGACGAAATCTGGGATAATCGGTCCGGACTCTGATTCTTGAAAGCAATGCCCGATTACCCTCCAGCTGATTCCATGCAAGCTTCCGACTGTTTGAGTAGTGATGGTGTGCTGGCCGGCGAAGTACCGGATTTTGCCGCGCGTCCCCAACAGCAGGACATGGCCGTCGCGGTAGAGCGGGCACTGGCGCACGGTGAGGTGCTGATTGTTGAAGCAGGGACCGGTACCGGAAAAACCTTCGCCTATCTGGTTCCAGCGCTGTTATCCGGACGAAAAGTGATCATTTCCACCGGTACCCGCCACCTTCAGGACCAGCTGTTCCACCGCGATCTGCCCACGGTGCGGTCCGCCCTGGCGGTTCCGGTTAATGCCGCCTTGTTGAAAGGGCGCTCCAATTATCTTTGTCATCACCGCCTCGATACGACGCGCAGTGAGGGCCGACTGACATCACGCCAGCAGCTTGGCCAGCTGGAAAATATCTTTGACTGGTCGGGCCGCACCCGCAGCGGTGATATCGCCGAGTTGTCCGGCATTCCGGAAGATGCGCCCATCTGGCCACGCGTGACGTCGACGGCTGATAACTGTCTGGGCCAACAGTGTGAGTGGTTGCAGAAATGCCATGTCATCCAGGCACGGCGTGCGGCACAGGACGCCGACCTGGTGGTCATCAATCACCACCTGTTATGCGCCGACCTGGCGCTGAAAGAGGAAGGTTTTGGTGAACTGTTACCCGGTGTCGATGCCTTCATTATCGATGAAGCTCACCAGCTGCCCGAAACCGCAGCACGCTTTTTCGGAGTGACGCTGTCCAGCCGGCAGTTACAGGAACTGGCACAGGACAGTATCAGCGAATATGTGCGCGAGACGGCAGAACCGCAAGGTCTGCCGGATACCGCCCGGGCTGTGGAACGCGCCGTGCAGGACGTGCGTTTGTCGATGGGCAAGGGAGAACAGCGTTCGCCCTGGTCAAGGTTGGCGAACGACAAAGAGTTGATTGAACGGCTCGATCGACTGCGCGAATCACTGGCCGAATTGAGCGGCGAGCTTGGCCAGCAGGCCGGGCGCAGCCGTGGGCTGGAGAACTGTTATCAGCGCGCAGTGAAGCTGCAGAGTGTGCTGGTACAGACCACCGAGAAGCCCCCCGAAAACACTATTCACTGGTTCGAGACCTGGCACCAGTCGTTCCGTATCAACCTGACACCGCTGGATGTCGCAGACAACTTCAGTACGCACAGACAGGAGCTGCCCAGTTGCTGGGTGTTTACCTCCGCCACATTGTCGGTCAACGGCAAGTTCGACCACTTCGCCAAACGCCTGGGGCTGGAAGATGCGAATACCCTGAAACTGGACAGCCCGTTTGATTTCCATAACCACGCTCTGTTCTATGTGCCGGAAGGTATGCCGGAACCCGCTCACGAGTCGTACACAGAGGCGATGCTGGATCATGCCGAACAGATCATCCGCGCATCGCGTGGCCGGTGCTTTGTTCTGTTCACCAGCTATCGCGCATTGAATATTGCCCAGCGCCGGCTGAAGGACAGCTGCGAATTTCCGTTGCTGGTACAGGGCAGCGCACCACGTAACGAATTGCTGGAACGTTTCCGTGAACTGGGCAATGCCGTATTGCTCGGTACCAGCAGTTTCTGGGAGGGCGTGGACGTGCGCGGTGAAGCCCTGTCCTGCGTTATTATCGACAAACTGCCGTTTGCCTCACCGGGTGATCCCGTCTGGCAGGCACGTATCGATGCCTTGAAAGAGCAGGGCGGCAATCCGTTTATGGAGGAACAGCTTCCTCACGCTGTAATCACCCTGAAACAGGGTGTCGGCCGCCTGATTCGCGATGTGAACGATCGCGGTGTGCTGGTGATCTGTGATCCGCGCCTGGTGGCAAAGAGTTACGGGCGGGTTTTTCTGAACAGTCTGCCGGACATGAAGCGTACACGCGACTTCAATGAGGTGGTTGCCTTTTTTCATGCCAGTGATGCCGCCAGACTATGACACGCATACTTGCCATTGAAGCCGCCACCGAAGCCTGTTCGGTGGCGCTGCTGCTGGAAGATGAAATCCAGGAGCGTTTTGAAGTGGCGCCGCGTCAACACGCGGCGTTGCTGCTGCCTTTTGTCGAATCCTTACTGGCGGCTGCCGGTCTCGCTCTCACCGGGCTCGACGCTGTGGCTTTCGGGCGTGGGCCAGGATCCTTTACCGGACTGCGCATCGCGGCCGGCATCACGCAGGGCCTGGCGTTTGGTGCCGATCTCCCGGTTGTACCGGTATCGACCCTGGCGGCCCTGGCACAGGGAACGGTTGCGCAACACGGCGCCAGGACCGTGTTGGCGGCCCTGGACGCGCGTATGAAAGAAGTCTACTGGGGTGCTTTCAGGTGCGATGACAGTGGACTCGTTGATCCACTGGGCGGGGAGGCAGTCTGTACCCCGCAACGGGTCCGGGTGCCAACGCCGGACCACTGGGTAGGTGCAGGCAGTGGCTGGGATAGTTATGCCGATGTGCTGGCCACACAGTGCTCCATGGCGGCTGCTGATATTTACCGGAATCAGAAACCCCATGCTGCGGATGTAGCGCGTCTGGCAGCCAGGGCGTTCGGGCAGGGCAATGTAGTGTCGGCGGAACAGGCTATTCCTGTGTACCTGCGGGACAATGTTGCAGACAAACCAAAGGTGTGACATGCAGGACGATATTCTGGAAAAGGTTGTGGAGATCATCAAGGCCGATCCGCACGGCGGCCTCAGTCTCAAGCTGTACGCGCTGGTCAGTACCCTGAAGATGGAAAACAGCGGTTATATGTACATGCTGCGTAAACTACGTGACCTGTCTGCCGAGCACCGCCAGCTCGCCTATGGACTCATGGAGCTGATGGCCCGCGACGGCAACCGGGGTGAGGCGTGGGAGGCTGCATTACAGGCCATGGACCAGGCCATCAGGGGCGGTTAAGCTCTATTACCATGAAAACTCCGGAACTCCTTGCACCAGCGGGCACCCTCCGCAACCTGCGTTACGCCATCGCTTTCGGTGCAGATGCTGTGTATGCGGGAATGCCCCGCTACAGCCTGCGCGTACGTAACAACGACTTCAAGCGCATTGAAAATCTGGCCGCCGGTATTGAATACGTGCGCGCCAAGGGCAAGCTGTTCTTCATGGCCACGAATGTGTTGCCGCACAACAGCAAGGTCAAGACCTTTCTCGCCGACATGGAACCGATCATCGAACTGGGACCCGACGCACTCATTATGGCGGATCCGGGTTTGATCATGATGGTTCGAGAGCGCTGGCCGCAACTGCCGATACATCTGTCAGTACAGGCAAACACCATGAACTACGCCAGTGTGAAGTTCTGGCAAGGGGTCGGTATCAGGCGGATTATCCTGTCGCGTGAACTGTCGCTGGACCAGGTCGAGGAAATTCGCCAGGCCTGCCCGGACATGGAACTCGAGGTATTTGTGCACGGTGCCTTGTGTATCGCGTACTCGGGACGTTGTCTGCTTTCCGGCTATTTCAATCACCGTGATGCCAACCAGGGTAGCTGTACCAATTCCTGCCGCTGGGATTACAAGGTCAAGGGCGCCAGGCAGGATATCAGTGGTGATATCCAGTCAGCTGACGTTTACCTGATCGAAGAAGCACAGCGTCCCGGCGAACTGATGCCCATCGAGGAGGATGAGCACGGTACCTATATTATGAACTCCAGGGATCTGCGTGCTGTGGAGCATGTGGAACGTCTGGTGAAAATAGGGGTGGATAGTCTGAAGATCGAAGGACGCACCAAATCACACTACTACACCGCGCGTACAGCGCAGGTCTACCGCAAGGCCATCGATGACGCCGTAGCCGGTCGGTCATTTGATGCCAGCCTGCTGGGCCGTCTGGAAAACCTGGCTAATCGCGGTTACACGGATGGTTTCTTCCAGCGCCATCACGCGCACGAGTACCAGAACTACATCGATAGTCACTCAAAGAGTCTTCAGCAGCGTTTTGTCGGTGAGCTTGTGGCCTATAACAACGATACCGGAATGGCGGAGGTCGAGGTTAAAAACAGGTTTGCGGTGGGCGATGAACTCGAACTGATAGCGCCGGGTGGAAACCGGGTGTTCCGCTTGCAGAACATGCTGGATATGCACGGGCAGTCAACAGAGATTGCCCCCGGCAGTGGTCATCGGGTACAGATAGCACTGGATGAGGCTGAGTGTAAAATGGGTCTGTTGGCGCGTAATTTCTAACAGGAGTCGGTGGTATGAGGAGCTTAGCTTTCTGCATGGTTTTAACGTTCTGGCTTGGCCAGCTTGCCGCAGCGGATTCCGGTGTGCTGGTCTGGGACATAGACAAGGACCTGGAAACCTCTTATAAAACAATCTATAACACACTGGAAAAGAACAGATTCTTTGTTGTATTCGAGCCAAATATACAAAGCAATCTGAGTAGTTTTGCCGAACGCTGGGGCGAGAATTACAACCGCAACAAACTGGAAGGCATTCGCGCCATGGTGTTCTGCAACATCTGGTATACCAATGAAATCAGTAATGCCGATCCCGATATGCTGGCCATGTGTCCGCTACACATGACGCTCATTCAGCAGGCGGGCCGCACACGTGTTCTGTTTATCCGCCCGACCGTGGTGGCGGCCGACAGCAAAGCCCTGGCCATTGCAAAAGAACTGGAACAGGACATATCAAAAGCGATGGACGAGGCGGTAAACGAATTGCGCGGCTGTCCTGAGGCTTGCTAGCAGTCTTGTCCTCGGTAGCATAAACCGGCATCCTCTCGTCCCATGTTTACACGAGCCTACCGCTGGTTTGATCGCGTCATCCTGGAGCTGGGGCGGGAGCTGCGGCTGTCCTACCTGCCGCCACTGATGGTGTATTTCGCCTACGGTGTAGCGGGACTCACCAGCATCGTCGGTACTTTTTTCGTTAAAGACTACCTCGGTCTGTCCGCCGCGTTTCTCGCTGCACTGGCTTTCTGGGTCAACGTCCCCTGGGCGTTGAAGATGCCCATCGGGCACCTGGTCGACCTGATCTGGCGCTTCAAGTCGGCACTGGTGTTTCTCGGTGCCGGGCTGACCGCCGCCAGCCTGGCTATCATGCTCGGTTTGCTCAGTCACACCGAGGCCATGCGTGCCGTTATGCCGCTCGGTGCCTGGTATGTGCTCAGTACCCTGCTCGCCCCGGTCGGCTATGTCATTCAAGACGTCGTCGCCGACGCCATGACCG
>JAUXDG010000136.1 GCA_030618475.1 Gammaproteobacteria bacterium
GAAATTCTCTACGGTGAGGGTATTTCCCGCGAAGGTGAACTGATCGATCTGGGTGTCAAGCAAGACATCATTGATAAAGCCGGTGCCTGGTACAGTTACAACGGTGACCGTATCGGCCAGGGCAAGGATAATGTGCGCAATTTCCTCAAGGAGCATGCGGAGATTGCACAGGATATCGAACAACAGTTACGCGCCAAATTGCTGAATAAGGCGCCTGCGCCTGTAAAAGCCGTTGAACCCCTCGAATCCACTGGCTGACGATAGTGCCGGGGTCTGCCAGGAGTCGTACGCAACGGCGTTACGGCTTCTGGCGCGCCGCGAACACAGTGAGCTTGAGTTGCGTCACAAGCTTATCGGGCGAAGCTTCACCGACACCATTGTTGATGCTGTTGTGATGCAACTGGTCGACCAGGGTTTGTTAAGTGACCAGCGTTTCGCCGAGGTTTATGCGCGCGGCCGATTTGAACGGGGTTATGGACCGCTGCGTATTCGGGCTGAGTTGCGTGAGCGGGGTGTCAGCGGCGATTTGACAGAGCAGAATCTGGCAGAGCTGTCCCGCTCCTGGGTTGAGTCAGCCAGCCGGCAGCGCAGCAAGCGTTTTGGCCGCCAGCCTCCCGGTGACTACCGGGAGCGCGCAAAACAGATGCGTTTTTTGCAGCAGAGAGGTTTTACCTCTGAGCAGATCCAGACGGTTTTTGCTGCTGCATGACAGGCATTGATCTTCAGGACGCTAACCGCGAACAGCGCTAAGGTTTACAGTAGAATCACTTGTACCCTCCGGCCTTTATCCTGTACCTTTCTGCGTCATGAGCAGCAAGTTCAGTACAAGCAATATCCGTAAGACTTTTCTGGATTATTTTCAGGCGAAGGACCATGAAGTGGTGCCTTCCAGCCCCCTCGTGCCCGCCAACGACCCCACCCTGCTGTTTACCAACGCCGGAATGGTTCAGTTCAAGGATGTGTTCCGCGGGCGGGAGAAGCACCATTATGTGCGTGCCGTCAGCTCACAGCGCTGTGTGCGTGCCGGCGGCAAGCACAATGACCTGGAAAATGTCGGTTATACTGCACGCCACCACACCTTTTTTGAAATGCTGGGCAATTTCAGCTTCGGCGATTACTTCAAGCGCGACGCTATTCGTTACGCCTGGGAGTTTCTGACCGAAGTAATGAAGCTGCCAGCGGAACGCCTGTGGGTCACGGTATTCGAAGAAGACGATGAGGCGGTGGACATCTGGCTGAACGAAATCGGCGTATCCCCGCAGCGCTTTTCCCGTATCGGTGCGAAAGACAACTTCTGGTCCATGGGGGACACCGGCCCCTGCGGACCCTGTTCGGAAATATTCTACGATCATGGCCCTGAGGTGCCCGGCGGACCGCCGGGAACGCCGGAAGAAGACGGTGATCGCTATATCGAGATCTGGAATCTGGTGTTCATGCAGTACGACCGCGATGTCGCTGGTGAATTGCAGCCGTTACCAAAACCGTCGGTGGATACCGGCATGGGTCTGGAGCGCCTGGCCGCCATACTGCAGGGTGTTCACAGCAACTATGAAATCGATCTGTTCCGGCATCTGATCAAGGCGAGCGCTGAAGTGGCCGGTGTCAGGGACCTGGAAGACAAATCACTGCGCGTGATCGCTGATCATATACGCGCCTGTGCATTTTTGATTGTCGATGGCGTGATCCCTTCCAATGAGGGGAGGGGGTACGTTCTGCGCCGAATTATCCGGCGCGCCATTCGTCACGGCCATAAGCTTGGCAAGCGTGAAGCGTTCTTCCATAAACTGGTTGCTCCGCTGGTCAGGGAAATGAGCGATGCTTATCCGGAGTTGGCCAAAGCGCAGTCACAAGTCGAGCGGGTTCTGGAGCAGGAGGAAGTGCGCTTTGCGGAAACCCTCGACCACGGCATGAAAATCCTGGAACAGGCCATTGCCGCTCTGCAGGCGGATGTCATTCCGGGTGACACAGTGTTCAAGCTCTACGATACCTACGGTTTCCCGGTCGATCTGACCGCCGACATTGCGCGGGAGCACAGTCTGTCACTTGATATGCCAGGCTTTGAAACTGAAATGGAGGCCCAGCGTGCCAGAGCGCGAGCTGCCAGCAGTTTTGAAGTGTTAAACGCGAGTGGGCTCGATGTCGAGGGCAGTAGCGAATTCACCGGCTATGAACGCTTACAGGATAAGTCCAGTATCACGGCATTATATAAAGATGGGGCAGCCGTCGAAGTCCTGCGCGATGGCGAAGAAGGTATCGTTTTGCTCGATCGCACGCCATTCTATGCGGAATCCGGTGGCCAGGTCGGTGACCGTGGCGTTATCCGCAGCAGTGAGGGTGGCGTGTTTCGGGTCAGCGATACCCGCAAGCAGGGCGGCGGCGTATTCGCGCATATCGGCCTGATGATGCAGGGTGAGATCAGGCAGGGAGGCGGCGTTGAAGCGCTGGTTGACCAGCAGCGCCGTGCCGCAACACGTCTGAATCACTCGGCGACCCATTTGATGCATGCCGCATTGCGCCAGGTACTCGGCGACCACGTGCAGCAAAAAGGATCGCTGGTGGATCCTGAGCGTTTGCGCTTCGACTTTTCGCATTTTCAGCCACTCGGCGCAGAAGAGCTGAAAGAAATAGAAACTCTGGTGAATGAGCAGATTCGGGCCAATGCCGGCGTGGAAACCCGCATTATGCCGGTTGACCAAGCCATGGAAGCCGGAGCCATGGCGCTGTTTGGCGAGAAGTACGGCGACGAAGTGCGCGTGCTGTCGATCGGTGATTTTTCGGTTGAGCTCTGTGGTGGGACACACGTCAGCAGGGCCGGTGATATTGGTGTTTTCAAGATTATCTCGGAAGCCGGTATCGCTTCCGGCGTACGCCGCATAGAAGCTGTAACCGGTGCCGGTGCCCTGGAATATATTGGTGAAACAGAAAAGAACGTCAGCGAGGTTGCGAATCTGCTCAAAGCCGGCCGGGAGGATGCGGTAGCCAAGGTGGGCCAGTTACTGGAACGTAACCGCAGGCTGGAGAAAGAGCTGGAAGCACTGAAAGCCAGACTGGCCAGCAGTCAGGGCAGTGACCTGTCCAGTCAGGCCCGGGAGGTGGACGGTATCAAGGTATTGGCGGCCAGGCTGGAGGGTGCGGACGCCAAGAGCCTGCGTGATACCGTGGATCAGCTGAAAAACAAACTGGGTGCAGCAGCCGTTATATTGGGCGCCGTCACGGATGGCAAAGTTGCACTGGTTGCGGGCGTCACCAAGGCAGAAACCAAGCGCCTCAAGGCCGGGGAACTCGTGAATCACGTGGCCAGCCAGATTGGCGGCCGCGGCGGCGGTCGGCCGGACATGGCACAAGCCGGCGGCAGTCAGCCGGAGAACCTCGAAGCGGCACTGGCGTCGGTTACCGACTGGGTCAAGCAGCAAATCGCCGCATCCGAGGCGGTCTAGACTGAATTTTTCACAACCTTAACCACAAAGGACACAAAGGTCACTAAGGAGCAAGTGGTTAAATGCTCGTTGCGAAAATTTCACCAGGCAGGGCATGCAGTTCCGCGCGCTCAGGGGCTGCTCCGGCACCCCCATTAACTTTAATTCCTTTGTGACCTTCGTGGTGAGAATTACGGGTTAGTCGTCAATAGCGGTTTTATCCTGTCTCAATTTGTAGTTTAATCGCCAGTTTTGGCGCAATCCAGCGTATTTGTCAGCAGATATGGCACTTATTGTCCAGAAATATGGCGGTACCTCGGTCGGGACACCCGAGCGGATTCAGGCCGTGGCCGAAAAAATCATTCAGTACCGGGACCAGGGCAATCGGGTGGTAGTGGTGGTTTCGGCCATGAGCGGTGAAACGGATCGGCTGTTGTCCCTGGCCACTACGCTATGCGAGCGTCCCATGCCCCGCGAACTGGACGTGCTGCTGGCGACCGGTGAGCAGACCACCATTGCATTGCTGTCCATGGCGCTGCAGGAACGTGGCTGCGCTGCGCGATCCTACACCGGTGCACAGGTGCATATTCTGACAGATGGTGCGCATAACAAAGCAAGAATCCTGGATATCGACGCACATCGCGTCAGTTCGGATCTGGCAGCAGGCCGTGTGGTGGTGGTAGCCGGTTTCCAGGGGGTGGATGAAAACGGCAATATCACAACTCTCGGAAGGGGCGGGTCTGATACCACCGCAGTTGCGCTTGCCGCTGCACTGAAGGCTGACGAATGCCAGATATTTACCGACGTGGATGGCGTGTATACAACTGACCCCCGGGTCGAACCCGATGCTCGTCGTCTGGAGCGAATTACCTTTGAAGAAATGCTGGAAATGGCCAGTTTGGGCTCAAAAGTGCTGCAAATCCGTGCCGTGGAGTTTGCAGGCAAGTACAATGTACCATTGCGTGTACTTTCCAGTTTCGAGCAAGGTGAAGGTACGCTGATTACCTATGAGGACGAAGGTATGGAGAAGGCGTTAATTTCCGGGATCGCTTTCAATCGAGATGAGGCGAAGCTGACGGTACTCGGTGTTCCGGATCAGCCCGGTGTCGCGCACAGGATCCTGGGTCCCATAGCGAATGCCAATATCGAAGTCGATATGATCATCCAGAACATTGCTCCCGATGGCAAGACTACCGATTTCACCTTCACTGTGCACCGTAACGACTACCAGCGTGGTATGGAGATTCTGCAGCAGACGGCAGAACAGATGGGCGCCAGCCAGGTTTCCGGTGATGCCAGGATTGTGAAAATATCGCTGGTGGGTGTCGGTATGCGTTCCCACGCCGGTATTGCTTCAACCATGTTCGAGACCCTGGCCAAGGAATCGATCAACATAAGAATGATCTCAACGTCCGAAATCAAGGTGTCGGTGGTAGTCGACGAAAAATACCTCGAGCTGGGTGTCCGGGCCCTCCACCAGGCGTTCCAGCTTGATCAGGCTGCGACGGCCTGATCATCCGGGAATCGCTGTTGGCGGTTTTTCACAATATCTAGTAATAACAAAGATCTGTTCGCTCGTTATAGTTTTGCAGTGGGTGGCCGACATAAGCACTAAGTTGGTTGCCTAATAAAATCTGCCGACTACGGAAGTCGTAATGTTGGTGAGCGAGAAGGTCAAGGAGACACTAGGAATGTTAATACTTACACGAAGGGTCGGCGAAACCCTCATGATTGGTGACGATGTCACGGTTACCGTGTTGGGCGTTAAGGGGAATCAAGTCCGAATCGGTGTCAATGCGCCAAAGGAAGTGGCGGTTCATCGTGAAGAAATCTATGAGCGCATCAAGCGCGAAAAAGACGCGCAAGCCGGGTCGGTAGAAAACGCCGACAGCTGATTTAACTTTACCTGATGAGCAAGCGTCGGTATCCTACTCGCGTTCTGCAAATGACCGAAATCAGGTCTTTTCGCAGATGGGAGAGGTGGCCGAGTGGCTGAAGGCGCTCCCCTGCTAAGGGAGTATGGGTTAACACTCATCGAGGGTTCGAATCCCTCCCTCTCCGCCACATAAAACAAGTCCCGCAAGGGGCTTTTTTTATGTGGCGGAGTTTGACACGCCGCGCAACGACGAATCAATCCCGATCTGACAAGCGATGACAGGTAAACCACAAACTGTCGTTTAGCTATACTGTAAACCAAGGCGTTACAGGTATTGGTGAAGTATACAAAAGACAGGAGGGTATAAAAAATGGCTAATCAGATAAGGAATGCAATGATCGGGTTGATCGCTTGCAGTGGGGTAGCACTCGCTGAGACTGACGTGCCACATGCACCCAATGGCATCGCGCTCCCGGAGGGATATAAAGACTGGAAAGTGATCAGTTCCTCGCACAGAGAGGATAATAAGACGCTCAGGGTCATTCTGGGCAACGATGTTGCTATAAAAGCGGCGCGAGCCGGCGCAACCAACCCCTGGCCGGATGGCAGCATATTAGGCAAGCTGGTGTGGAAAGATGCAGTGCATCCAAAATGGGAAAAAGCCACCGTGCCCGGTGAATTTGTGCATGCCGAATTCATGATCAAGGACGCTAATCAATACCGGGACACCGGTGGATGGGGGTTTGCGCGCTGGAAAGGTCTCGCTCAGAAACCCTACGGAAACGATGCGTCATTCGTGCAGGAGTGTTTTTCCTGTCATACGCCGGTGAAAGATAATGACTATGTGTTTACACATCCCTCTCCCATGCCCTGATACAAATAACCTGACAGGGTTATTTATTCCATACGTCAGGGGCTGCTAAAACTGTTGCACTACACAGACGATGGCACACGATGCATGGTCGCGGAATTTAAACGCGGCCATTTGTTATGCGAGGTGGGCGAAGATCTTTATCGCTGTGACAGGGAAACACTGCAAGCGATTGCGCCTGCGGCTGCCGATTAGACACCGTACCGGCGGGACCCAACGAATCATGTTAAGACTTGTTTTTCGGATCGTCAGCCACATGCACCGATATCCGGTCCTTGCCTGAGCGCTTGGCGCGATACAAAGCGCTATCGGCCTCATGTATCCATTGTTCCGCTGTCTTCATGGGCATATCGGCTGACTCGGTATAACAGGTCAGGCCGATGCTGGCGGTTATGCCGTGCCGTTGTTCTCCGTGTCCGCATGACAGCGCCCTGATCTGCTCCTGGATGCGGACAGCCACCTGGGTAGCCCCTTCGCAATCCGTGTCCTGCAGGGCAATGACAAACTCTTCGCCGCCAAAGCGGGCGATAATGTCCGCGCCCCTCGCGCAATGTGTAAACACACCGGCGACCCTTTTCAATATGCGGTCACCTTCCAGATGCCCATAGGTGTCGTTGATGGTCTTGAAGTTATCGATATCAATCATAAGCAGAGCCATATCGTGGCCACCGCGTGCGCAATGCTCGATAAGGATGTCAAATTGGCTAATGAAGTAGCGCCGGTTATGCACACCGGTGAGTCCATCCAGAATGCTCAGCGATTCCGCCCGATCCAGCGCGAGCTTTAATTCCCGTGTCTGTTGCTCGATTTCACGCTCCATGTCTCTCAGCAACCGGTTTGAGGTGATGAGCTGGCCCAGCATGTTACAGAATACAAAGAGAAAACGTTCGTGCCATTCACTGAACACGTTGGCCTGGCGGTGAGAAATATTCAGAACGCCCAGTGTCTGTTCCTGAAAATAAATGGGCACACTGATCAATGACCCTGGTTCGTAACCATTTATGCTGTCCATGCGCTTGAAGCGCGGGTCGACCGAACAGTCCCGGCAATGCTGAATCTCTCCTGTTTCTGCAGCAATGCCGATAAGACCCTCCCCTATTTTAAATTGATGGGCAGGGGGTGGGGTTGAGGGTTTCT